>JARDZQ010000115.1 GCA_029240775.1 Rubrobacteraceae bacterium
GGGGACTGAGGAGGAGGACGCTTCGGCGGGTTTACCGAAGGCGAGCACGAGGAGCATCGCGGACCGGGCGGCGACCTCTGCGGCCAGCAGGGCGAGCGCCGCACAGACCGGAGACTCTGCGCCGAGCGCGGCGAGCGCGGCGAGTGATGGAGCGTAGACGAGAAACAGCGCGCCGATACCGCCGACGCCGACGCGTGTGTCCTTGAGGACAGCCCGTCTCCGGGCGGGATCCCCCCTCACCATTAGGGCATCGCCCACGTCGAGCACGCCGTCGGTGTGGTGCAGACCGGAGGCGAGCAGCACCGCGCCGAGCGCCAGCGTCGCGACCACGCCGGGCGGCAGCGCGTAACCGAGCAGGAGCACAAGCGCAGCGGGCGCGCCGGTGACCAGACCGACGAGCGGCAGGAGGTAGGCGTTCCGTGCCGCCCCCTCCAGCGGCGCGCCGCGAAGGGGGAACGCCGTGAAGAATGAGAGCAGCGACCGCAACTACTTGATCCTCACGCCGACGCCCGCGAAGCACAGGCGGACCTCCTCGGCAACCGCCGCAGCCCGCTGGTTGACGAGCCCGAGCGTATCCCGGAAGCGCCTCCCCGCGCCGCTATCGGGCACGACCCCAAAACCGACCTCGTCGCTTACGAGGACCAGCGGCGTCGCGAGCACCGCGGCGCCTTTCAAAAACCGGTCGAACTGCTCCAGCGTCGCCTCCTCGCCTTCCCCTTCGAGCATCCGGGCCGAGACCCACAGGGTGAGCGAGTCGAGCAGCACCGCTCGCCACCGCTCCGCAGCGTCGAGGATCCGCTCCAGGTCACCGCCGCCGAGCTCGAATGTGCCCCATCCAGCGGGTCGCCGTTGGCGATGGATGCGCACGCGCTGCTCCATCTCCGGGTCGCGGCTCGCGAGGGCGGTGGCGACGAAGAGTACGCTCGGTCCCCCGAGGGCCAGCGCCTGCTCCTCGGCGAGCGCGCTCTTCCCGCTGCGGGCGCCGCCGAGGATGAGCGCGCGGACGGCTACAGCTCCTCCCGGAGCGCAGCGAGCAGCCGCTCGTTCTCCTCCGCGACGCGCACGGCTACCCGGAAGAACCCCGGCCCGAGCCCGAGGAAAGGCTCGCATCCCCGAACGAGAATCCCTCGCCGCGCCAGCCGTCCGGAGAGCCCCTCCGGCCCGTGGACGAGCAGGAAGTTGGCCGCGCCGGGGAACGCGGTGATCCCGGGCAAGGCTTCGAGGTCTTCGAGAAGCCGAGCGCGCAACCGCAGCACCCCTGCCACGGAGGACCTCACGAAATCAGGGTCGCCGACGGCGGCTGCCGCGGCGGCGGAGGCTACTGCGTTCACCGGCCACGACGGCTGGAATTGCTGGATGCGCCCAGGGTCGGCGCAGACGAGGCAACCCAGGCGCAGACCCGGTATCCCGAAGAACTTGGTGAACGAGCGCGCGACGTAGAGAGCCTCGCCCGCATGGGCGGCCACGCTTATCTCCGGCGCGAAGTCAGCGAACGCCTCGTCCACGACGAGTACGGCCTCGCTCTCGAGGACGCGATCGGCAACCTCGAGGACCTCGGCGCGGTCCAGGCAGTCCCCCGTGGGGTTGTTCGGGTTGCACAGGAAGACAAGGTTCACTCCGTCCAGGTCTTCGAGTGCTTCGGGGTCGAGGCGAAAGCCGTCTTCCCGGCGCCGAGCTACGCGGCGTACGGGCTCGAGTCCGGCTGCGCGTGCTGCGGCGGCGTACTCGGAGAAGGTGGGCTCGAGGATCACAGCCCTGCCCCCGGAGCGGGCGCCACGGGCGGCGAGGAACAGCGCCTCGGCGCCGCCGTTGGTGGGCAATATCCTGGCGGGCGAGACACCGAGGTAAGACGCGAGGGCCACGCGCAGCCGCCGGTATGCAGCGTCCGGGTAGCGCTGTGTCTCCTCGCGCAGCGCCCGCCGCGCCGCCTCCATGGCCCCGGAGGGGACCCCGAGCGGGTTGATGTTCTGGCTGAAGTCCAGCAGATCCCCCTCCTCTACGTCCAGGGATCTCGCTGCAGCAGCCGCGTGAGCCCCGTGGTGGCGGCCGCCGGGATGTTCGACCCAGCCCTCAACCACGCCCCGACGCTCCCAACAGGATGGCCACCGCGGCGAGCAGCACACAGCAGCGGTGCATGACCCGCACGGCGCGGCGAATGTCCTCCGGCTCCGGGCTCCGGCCGTCGCCGAGGATCGGGCTGTCCCTGATCACACCGCCGTAAACGTCAGCTCCGCCGAGCCTGAGGCCGAGCACGCCCGCAAAGGCGGCCTCGACCCAACCGGCGTTGGGGCTCGCCGTGAGCGGCCCGTAGCGCCACGCCGCACCCAGGGTACGGCCCGGCCTTCCGGAGACTATCCCCGCCGCGAGGACCGTGGCCCTTGCCGGGAGGAGGTTGGCGAGATCGTCGAGCCTGGCCGAAGCCCAGCCCAGCTCTCTGTACGGACCCGTACGGTAGCCGACCATCGAGTCCAGGGTGTTTATCGTCTTGTAGGTGAGCGCACCAGGCGCGCCGAAGAGGAGCCCGTAGAGCATCGGGGCCACCACACCGTCGCTCGCGTTCTCGGCCACGGACTCGACGGCCGCCCGGGCTACCTCGGTCTCGGAGAGGCGCTCCGTGTCGCGGCCGACCATCTCCCCTACTCTAGCGCGGGCACGCTCGAGGTCGCCCCGCAGCAGCTCGCGCTCTACGACTCCGGCTGCCGCGGCGAGGCCGCGCATGGAGAGTGAGGTGGAGATCAAGGCGGCCCCTAGGACTCTGCGAAGCGGCCGGGGCGCCAAGGCCAAGACCCTCCGGACCGAGAGGTAGACGCCAGTGGGGAGCGCAGCGGCCAGCACGATCCCCGCGAGGCGCCGGGTAAAGCGGCCTTTCAGCTCGACCGCCCGCTCTTCGAAGGCCGAGATCACGCGCCCCATCCAGACCGTCGGGTGCAGTGATTCGGGCGGCTCACCGACGAGGGCGTCCAGGATGAGCGCCACGGCCACCTCTCCCCCGTGCCGCGCGCTCATCCCTCGCGCGGCTTCGGACCGTCGGAGGGGCCGGCGCGACCGCGGACGACACCGACCAGCGCACCGGCGGTGCCCGCGACGAGGGCCCGGAGGACGAAGTTTGCGATGGAGCGGCCCAGGTCCCTCGGTACCGGGGGCTGGAGGTCCTCCTTGACCTCCGACACCGTCGGCAGCGGCGGCGGGTCGTCGAGGCGTCCGGCCACCTTCTCGTTGTAAGCGACTATGCTCGGGGCCGCCTCGCGGGCGTAGGCGCGAATCTCGTCGGCGAAGAGCGTGGCGTTAAGCGCCGTAGCGACGAACAGCACGAAGCCGACCATCGCGGCCACCAAGGTCGCGGCGAGCACGCAGTCCCGCAGCAGCAACGAGCGGTAGGGTATGCCAGGGTCCACGCGGGTCGGGCGCGTTCTGATGGCGGCCAGAATCGCGAGAAACAGAGTGGCTGTCAGAGCGAGCTGGACCCTGAACCCCTCGATTGCCGTCAGGATCCAGTCCGGCACCTCCCGCGGGTCCAGAAAGAGAAACCGCAGATCCGCGGCGAGTGCCACGACCACCGCAATAATGCCGTAGAAGAACCCGATCCTGAGCGGTCCCAAACGCTACCTCGACAAAACCTCGACTCCGGGGGTTCAGAATACACTATCGTATGCCGCGCTTGTCAGCACGCTTCGGCCTTTTCAAGGCCTCGCTCTCAGCACTTCAGCTTCTTTTCTCTCGGGCGTTTCCCGACGCGTTTTAAGCGGTCGCTTCGGATGGCGTTTTTCACGCGATTGGCTCTGTGGGAAGCCGTCTGCCGCGCAGTAGTAGGAAGAGACCGAGGAGCACGACGGCGCCGCCGAAGATTGTCGGGAGTCCAGGCTTCTCGGCGAGGATCAGCCACGCGAGAAGCGCCGAGACGACGGGCTCGGCGAGGATGGTGCCGGAGAGGATCGAGGCCTCGACGTAGCGGAGCGCCCAGTTGAAGACGGTGTGGCCCATGATCTGGGGGCCAAGCGTGATGGCCCAGAGCCAGAACCAGGTCTCGCCCGGGTATCCCCAGAGCCTGACGTCCAGGATAAGGGCCACCGGCAAGAGCGAGAGCGCGGCGGCTGAGTAGACCACGACCGAGTAGGGCAGTACCCCGATACCTCCGGTACGTGAGGAGCGTCCGATGAGGACGTAGACCGCGACCGTGACCGCGCCCGCGAGAGCGAGCGCGTTCCCGAGGAGTGCAGCCGAACCGACGGAGTCGTCGCCTGCGATGACCGCCGTGCCAGCGAGAGCCGCGAGGATGCCGGCGAAGGAGAGCGGCGAGGTGCGCTCGCCAAAAAGGAGGTAGGCCAGGATCGCCACAAACACAGGCTGGGTGGAGACGAGGACGACGCTCGCCGCCACGCTCGTATAGTCGAGCGAGGAGATCCAGAACCCGAAGTGCGCCCCGAGCGCCACGCCGGAGCCGACCCCCACGTAGAGGTCCCGCGCCTTCGGGAACTGCTCCCGGCGCATGAAGGCCGGCCCCAAGAGCAGCGCGGCTCCGAGCGCGCAGCGCCAGAAGGCAACCGCGACCGCGGGCGCGTCGGCCAGCCGGATAAAGATTGCCGCCGCCGAGACGGCGAGCACCCCGACCGCTACGGCCGGGAGCGCGCCCCTATGCCGTACCTTATCCCGTACCAGATCAGAGCCCCCGTCTCCCTTGCGAGCTGTCCCCGCCGCGACCACCTTCCGCGCCACATCGGGCTTCCGTACACAGGCTCGGCCCACGCCCGGAGCCCCGCCCGCTCGAAGGCCGCCACCGTCCGGACGCAGTGTAGCGGGTCGGTGACTACGAGCACGCTCTCCACCCCGAGTTTCTGCGCGATCCCCGCGACGAGCCTCGCCGAGTCCCAAGTGTTGAGCGCCCGGTCCTCGAGCACCATGGCGTCGCCGGGAACTCCCTCCTCGCGCAGCACGCGTCCCATGACCTCGGCCTCTGCCGGCGGGTGCTTCCCGATGCCACCCGTCGGTATGAGCATTCTCACCCTCCCTCGCGCGTAGAGCCTAGCTGAGTGCCGCACCCTGGCCTCCAGCGTCCTGCTCGGCCTCCCGCCGGGGAGCACCTCCGTGCCCAGCACCACCGCGACCTCGACCCCTTCGGCAAGCGGCAGCGCAGCGCCCCCGTAGACGCGGAGCAAGGCGCGGAGCAGGCCCAGGACCCCGCCGATGGCTCCGAGGCTCAAGAGACGGCCCTACGACGCGCCCAGGCAAGATCCTCGGGCGAGTTTACGTTCATGAGGAAGAGGCCAGGATCCCCGAACCGGCGCAACTCTTCCTCAACGAACTCAACCCTATTGAGCGTCCCAACGAACTCGCTCACGGACCGCACCTCCCGATCTAGCGCCGACCGGACGTCCGGTAGCACGCCGCGGTCGTAGACCGCGCACAACGGGTGCAACCGGCCCCCGTGAAACGGCACGACGACACACGCCCCGGCTTGCTCGAGCCGCTCCAGCAGGGCACCGACCAGTTCCGTCGGCAGGAAAGGCAGGTCGCCGGCAGCGACGAAGACCGGCCGGTGTCGCGCGGCGGCCAGCCCCGCCTCCAGCCCGGCCAGCGGTCCCTGACGGCCCGAGCGCTCGTCCGGGATGCGCCTGACCCCTTCGAGCGACGCGGCGCTGTGTCCTACCAGGATCACGTCCTCGCACAGGGCCGAGATGGCGTCTTTGACGCGCCGGAGGAGCGATACTCCGCCCACTTCGAGGAGGAGCTTGTCCCGGCCCATCCTCCGGCTCGCGCCGCCGGCGAGTATCACCCCGGATGCTCGGGTCGCCGGAGAGCTCAGAAGCCCGGCTGTGGCGCCGCCGTGGCCCTCAAGCGCAGTATCTTCTCCCGCAGCGCCTGGACCCGCTCTTCGCGGGTGGGCGTCGGCCAGCGGCGGGCGAGGCGTTTGGCGAAGGCAAGGTCCACTGCGGCAGAGTGTACCTTGCAAACGCCGAACCATTCGCCGAGGCGGCCTGAGAAGAGGAGGCTCAGGTAGTAGCCCGTCCTGCGGAAATAGGTCGGCAGGATGGCGTACTCCCCAGCGCTTATAAGGCCCCTATCGACCTCATCGCGCAGCTCGGCCCTTATCACGTGCCGCTCGAAGGCGAGCCACACGACGATGACAACGAGGTACACGAGCACCACGACGAGCATGAAGAGGTAGGCCGCTAGCCCCAGCGTTGTGGCCAGGAAGTTGAAGGTGGCGTGCAGCAGGATCGCGCCGAGGAGCCCGAGCAGCGGCGGGATGAT
>JARDZQ010000116.1 GCA_029240775.1 Rubrobacteraceae bacterium
TCTGGCGCGCGTGGCCGCGCCGGCTCGTCGCGGTAGCCGCCACAGGGGTGTCGCTGGTCATGGCGTTCGGTCTCTCGCGCGTGTATGCCGGTGAGCACTGGCCGACGGACGTTCTGCGTGGGTGGCTCCTCGGCGGCGCCTGCTTGCTCGTGCTGGTCGCCGCGTACCGCTCGGCGCAAGGCGGCGGTCCTACGAGAAGAAGAAGGCCAGAGCGGCAATAAGGTAGACGCCGATGAGCATCGCGCCCTCGAGCCAGTTGGACCGGCCGTCGAGGGCGACAAAGCCCGTGATGATAACCGCCGCGGCCAGGGCGCCGAGCTCGAGGGGGGTGAAGGTCAGGCGCAGGGGGTGGCCGAGTAGGGGGCCGAGGAAGACCAGGATCGGGGTTACGAGCAAGGCGACCTGTATGGAGGAGCCCAGAGAGATCCCCATCGAGAAGTCCATCTGGTTCTTGTAGGCGATCTGGACGCCGACGATGTGCTCGGCGATGTTGCCGACCACCGGGACTATTATGACGCCGACAAAGAGCTCTGAGAGCCCGATCTCCTCGGTCATCGGTTCCACGGCCCCGACGAACGCCTCGGAGACGTAGGCGACGGCGGCCGTCGCCGCGAGGAGCACCACCAGCGACGCGACCTTCCCGAACTGCGGTTCGTGCATCTCGCCGCCGGTGGCCTGGCCCTCCGGGCTGCGGAAGATGAAGGTCAGGTAGAGGACGTAGAGGACGAACATCACCACCGCCACCTCGATGCTCAAGGTGGTCGGGCTCGGGCCGTCGATCGTGAGGGCGAAGATCGTCGGCAGGGAGAGCGCGACGGCGACGATGGCGAGCATGGAGGCGTTCACCCCGGCGATGGTCGCCGAGAAGCTCTGGGTGCCGTTCTTGAGCCCGCCGAGCAGGAGGCTCGCCCCCAGCACGAAGAGGACGTTGCCGATGATGGAGCCGATGATGGAGGCCTTCACCACCGTCGTCAGGCCTGCGGAGAGGGCGAAGATGGTGATGATTAGCTCCGCGGCGTTGCCGAAGGTAGCGTTGAGGATGCCGCCGATGCGCGGCCCGGCGTGGGCCCCGAGGCTCTCGGTGGCCTGGCCAAGCACCCAGGCGAGGCCTATGAGGGCGAGCGAGGTGAGCGCGAAGATGAGCAGGACCGACGCGTGCAAGAACTCCACTGCAACGACCGCGATGGTGAGCGCCACCGTCACGCCGTAGGCGACCTGTCGTCCCCGGCTTCCTCCGTGCACCGCTGCAGCCATAGCGCGTATCGTACCCATAAATGCGGCTCGCCATCCTATAAGATAGAGAGAACTGGAGATCATCCCCACGAAGGAGACCGCTGGACTCTTGATCGACTACCACCTGCACGTCGTCGCCCACGACGATAGGCCGATGACGGTCGAGAACATACTGGCCTACTGCGAGGTCGCGAGAGAGCGCGGCATCCTCCAGTTGGGCATCACCGAGCACGACCGCTACCTAGACGAGATAGACCTGGCCGCCTACAGGGAGGCGCGGGAGAAGTCTCAGGACGTGGAGCTGCGCCTGGGAATCGAGATAGACTTCGTCCCCGGCAAGGAGGAGCGCATGGACCACGACTCGACAGCGCTCCCCTATGACTACATAATCGGGAGCGTGCACCGGGTGGACGGCGAAGAGGTGGACCGCGCTACCGACCAGACGATCTACGAGAGGTGGGACACCTACGACCTCTACGAAGCGTACTACGCGAACGTGCGAGCGGCAGCCCTCTCGGGGCGCTTCGAGGTCCTCGGTCACCCCGACCTGATCAAGATCTTCCGCCGCTTCCCCGATAGGGACATCACGGGGATGCTCGAGGAGACGGCCGACGCCATAGCCGAGTCGGGCATCGTCGTGGACGTGAACAGCGCGGGTCTGAGGAAACCGATACGCGAGATCTACCCCTCGAGAAAGCTACTCGAGATGTTCTACCGCCGCGGCGTGCCCATCATCCTCTCCTCGGACGCACACGCGCCGGGCGAGGTGGGGATGGGCTACGAGAATAGCCTCCCCCTCGTCCGCGACGTGGGCTACCGCGAGGTCGTGACCTTCAAAGACCGCGAGCGTGGAACGCTTCCGCTGTGACAGAAGAGTTGTTTCTCAAGGATTCGTACCTGCGTGAGTTCGAAGCCGGGATCATCGGGCTCTCGGGGCGGGAGGTAATCCTGGAGCGGACCGCCTTTTACCCCGGCGGCGGGGGCCAGCCGCCGGACAAGGGCACGCTGGCCATCGGCCCGGTCCGGGCGAGCGTGGTTGACGTGCGGCGCGAAGGCGGTGAGGTCGTCCACGTCCTTGATAACCCCATCCCCGATACCGTTCGGGAGCTCGAGGGAGAGCTGGACTGGGAGCGGCGTTACGGCCACATGCGCCACCACACGGCGCTGCACGTTCTATCGGGTGTGATCTGGCAGAGCTTCGGTGCCAAGGTGACGGGCGGCCAGATGCGCTCGGACCGCGCGAGGATGGACTTCTCCTTCCCAGGCGAGTGGACCACGGACGTCGTCGGCGAGATAGAGCAGCTCACGAACGAGGCGCTAGCCTCGGCACGTCCTGTAAAGGTCTACGAGGTTGCGCGCGAAGAAGCCCTCGAGAACCCGGATCTCATCCGCACCCAGGTGAACCTCGTGCCGGAGCGGGTGAAGACGATCCGCATAGTGGAGATCGAGGGCCTCGACACCCAGGCCGACGGCGGCACCCACGTCGCGAACACGGACGAGGTCGGGCAGATAGAGATTACCGGGCACAAGAGCAAGGGCCGCCAGAACAAACGGATAGAGTTCGTCCTGCGATGAGGGCGCTGACGATAACTCTTGTTCTGCTGCTGCTCCTCGCCGGCTGCGCCGGTGGACCTTCCGAGGCGGACACCAAAGCCTCCGGTGGTGACTCGCCCGGCGCCGCGAACGCTTCGGACCTCCGCACCCTGATCATCGACTCTGGCAGAGAGGAGGTCGAGGTGCGGGTCGAGATAGCGGACTCCCCGGACGAACAGGCGAGGGGTCTAATGGAGCGCACGGCCCTCGCAGAAGACCGGGGTATGCTCTTCGTCTTCCCGGACGAGGAGGTGCGCTCGTTCTGGATGAAGAACACCCTCATCGCACTCTCCATCGCCTACATGGACTCGGAGGGACGCATCGTGGACCTCCAGGACATGAAGCCCCTGGACGACGAAGAACCCCACTACGTCTCGTCCGAGCCCGCCCAGTACGCCCTGGAGGTCAACAAGGGCTTCTTCGAGGAACACGGCGTCGCGGTGGGGGACAGGGCCGAGCTGCCCGGGTAGTCTCCGCCCTGTTTCCAGGCCGTTTTTCTAGGGACGGAGACTCCCTTCTCGGGTATCGCTTCGGCAGAGCTTGCGCAGCCCCCTGGCTTCTCGAAGGGCTGCGCAAGCATGCGCGACATCGCCTTGCTCAGACAGCATCCCCGGTGGGAACCTGTTCCTCCGCGAGGATGGGCGGGGTGCCGACGACTCGCTGGTTGAATGGCATCATCGGCCGGTCGAACGTGCTCACCACCACGTTGCTCGAGAAGAACCCGGCGACCCGTACCGTCTCCTCACCCACGTTGCGCAGACCGTGCGGCACCATGGCCGGCACAAGTGCCATCTCTCCCGCGGAGAGCCGACCCCGCTCATCCTCCAGAGAGACCTCGGCCTCTCCTTCGAGGATCAAGATTATCTCCTCCGCACTGTCCGTGTGGGTCCCGAGCCTGTAGCCAGGCTCTATCTCGAAGTAGACCACCGCCGTGCTCTTGGTCCCGGTCCCCAGGAAGAAGGGGAAGTTGACCCTCAGCCGCATCGTCGGGTCGTCCTCGTACCAGACCTCCATCAACTCGAGCTGGTCGATCCTTTCGGCGATCACGTTCCGTCTCCTTTCGATGCCGTGCCTAACCACCGCGATCCTACGGTGGCAGCCCAACCTCTTCACCCCTTAGGCCGTCAATTGACCTCTTCGATACACCTCCGATTATATAAACAATACTGTTCATTCAACTCCTGCTACAATAGCAGGAGCCCGAAGCGATTGTCAAGGCAGAGAGAACAGGTTTGTTTGCCAGATTTGGAGAATTCACCGCATGACGCGCAAGTACGATATGAAGCGGCGTGCCAAGCGCCAGGAGGAGACGCGGCGGCGGATCGTCGAGGCCACCGTCGAGTTACACCAGACCGTGGGAATGGAACGGACGACCATCAGCGCCATTGCCGAGAAGGCGGGGGTGCAGCGGCTCACTGTATACAGGCACTTCCCGGACGAGCGGGCGCTGTTCCGGGCTTGCACGGGGCATTGGAGGGCTGCCAACCCCCGGCCTGACCCTGCGTGGTGGACCCAGGTCGCCGATCCTGAGGGGCGCCTCAGGGTGGCGCTTTTGGAGGTCTACGCCTACCACCGCCGGACCGAACCGATGATGACCAACGTCATCCGTGACGCGCAGGTACATCCCCTCACGCGCGAGATGGCCGAGCCCTACTTCCGGCACTGGGAGCGGATGCGTTACGTCCTGGCCACAGGTTGGGGGGTAGAGGACGAGCGCCTGCCCTTGCTGCTGGCTGCTCTGGGCCATGCCCTCGACTTCCGGACCTGGCGCTCGCTTGTAAGGGAACAGGGGCTAGACGACGAGCAGGCCGTCGAGGTTATGGTCTGCGCCGTGCGCTGTGTCGCGCGCAGTGGCTTGGCGCGCAACGCCTCCGCGACCCGGAAGGGGTCGGAGGCTACGACCGGGGCGGCATAGAGCTCCATCGCCCCGATATCCGAGGTACGGTTCGCAGGGCTCCCCCTGTCTACCAGGTGCACGACGGTCGGGAATCCTGACCAGTCCTCGCTCGTAGGGGCGAGCGGCGGCATGTAGAAGGCGACGTTGAAGGCCCGGACACCTAAAGAGTGGATGTAGCCCTGAAGCAGAGCGCCGACCGTCCGGCGGAGGTTCTCGTCCTCCGGGCTCTGGCCCAGCACGATCAGTTCCTTCTCCTTGATCGGTGAGAGGCTCGCGAAGGCCCTGACGCCGCTCGCGGTCGGAACGGCGAGGCCCAGAGCGTCGTGCGTGCGGCACAGGTCGTCGAAGTAGTCGGAGCCGTGTTCGGCTCTGTAGGAGGTGGCGGCCCGGCGCAGACGCTCCACCTTCGGGTAATGCGTACCGCGGGTGGCGGTTACCTGGGCGTGGCCGTGGATTATGGAGCCGCCGGCGCGCCAGAGACAGTTCCACATCAGGAACGGGTAGCGGGCCTCGGGGTCGGTTTCGAGAACCTTGCGGCACCACTCGAGGCCGACGGAGACGTAGTCGGAGACCTTCTCTGGGGTGAGGTGGAGGGGGTTGTGGTCGTCGAAGACGATGACGCCGTGGAAGCCGTCGTACTTCGCGACGTTCGAGGCTGTCACGGCGTGCTCTCCGCGAACGCGCCCGAAGACGTCGGCGGGGGTTTCTTGCTCCGGGCGGCAGAACGGGTCGCCGGTGGTGGCCTCTATCTCGTGCTCGAGGTCCACGCTCACGCCCGTGTCGAGGGGGCGAGAAGAGCGCAGGCCGTTGAAGAGGGTCCCTTGCAGGGTGACGCGGTTAGTCACGCGAACTATGCGTTGCTCAAGGACGGCCTCAACCGAGCCGAAGGACTTCTCGATCCAGGCGCGCATCGCCTCCGGCGGGTCGAGACGCCCCGTGGTGGCGGCTACGTCGAAGAGGCGGTCGGCGACAGCGCGGTCTTCGGGGGAGAGGTCTTCTACCAGGGCGGGCAGGTCGATTATCTTCGGTACGCTCATGCCCGCTGTCCGGTAGAGGTCTCCAGCCGTTCGTAGAGGCTTTCGCGGTCGATCATGCGCTCCACGTGACCCTCGACCCCAAGCTTGAGGGTGGCTACCTCGTGTGCGAACCGCACGCACTTCTCCCAGCCCTTGCCGTCGAGGCGGGCGACCAGCAGTGCCGACCAGAAGGCGTCGCGGGCGCCGGTTACGTTCTCTACGCGGACCCTCGGGAGCGGTCCGACCCGCCGGACCGAAGTGCCGTCGAAGACCGTGACAGTACCGCCGGAGCGGGTCATGACGACGGCGTCGGCCCCGAGGTCGTGGAATGCGTCGAGGCAGACCTCTTCGAGGGCGTCGTCGTCCAGGTTGGGGTCGAAGAGGCGACGGGCGTCCTCGAGGGAGGGCTTGACGACGCTGACGTAAGGGAGTACCTCGGCGAGCACCTCCCAGGCCTCCTCCCTGTCCGGCCACACCCGCGGGTCGTAGTTCGGGTCGAGGGAGA
>JARDZQ010000117.1 GCA_029240775.1 Rubrobacteraceae bacterium
TCAAGTTCTTCTCGATGAGCTTCTGGCGAGCCCGCTTGTCGCCCGCCTTGGCCCTGTTAGAGAGCTCTATCTCCTCGGCGTGCGTGAGCAACTCGCCCTGGCCGATGTGCGCCAGGTACTTGGCCAGCAGCTCGGGGGTCTCCGACTCCCGCCGCGCTCTGGTGGTATCCGGTCTCTTCTCTAAACTCGTCGCCAACTCGCCCTCCTTGAGAAATGCGATTCTACTCAAAATCAGTTTTAGAAACTACTCTTAATTTTCCCTCGAAGCTAGCATCCTAAACCTGTCTCGCCCCTCCTGAGGCGTTGTTCTTCTCCGCCCGCACCTACATATACGTAAGAACGCTGCAGAAGGTTTCCAGGGGCAAGGTCTGGCCGTGATTCAGATCACCGTTGAGGAGTATCACCGCGGCGTTGGGTGACCAGGCTCGGGACGAGGGTATACTAAAGTCATGGAGAGCGCCTCCCGCATACCCGACCGGATACGCCAGGATCTCCCGGACATCGTGGCTTCGTGGCGGGAGGCCCGGCGCGGGGACGCCGGGGATGGAGCATATTCGCGGCTGACGACCAACATGGAGCAGCTGGTCTCGGTGTTCATAGACTTCCTACGCAGCCTGGACTCCGTGGAGACCTTCACCCGCGGAGGCGCCGTCAGGAGTCTGGTGGGCGAGATAGCCGAGAACCAGCACGAGCTGGGACGCGACGCGGTCGGGGTCATAGAAGATTTTGCCGCCCTGCGGCGGTGCATCTGGCGTACGGTGGAGAAGGGTGTGGACCTGCCGGCGCTCGGTGGGGGAGAGGTAGCCGCCTTCTTCCTCAAGCTCATGCAGGCCTCCGACTGGGTGACGGAGGCTGGGCTGGAAGCCTTCGACGCGATCGTACAACGCGAGATGGAACAGGCACTCGGCCGGGCTGCGGCAACGGACCTCGTGACCGGGCTGCCAGACCGGGACCAGTTCAGCCGCTTGCTCCTCCCTCAAGCGGTCGCCTCGCACGACCGGCTCTCGGTGGCCATCTTCGACGTCGCACACTTCACGGAGACCGTCGCGGCAGGCAAGGTCAGGCGCGCGCGGCAGGTCCTGCGCAGGCTCACGGACATCGTGCGGGAGGCCGCCCCCGAGGATGCCGTCTGCGCCCGCTTCGGCGACGACGAGATCTCCGCGATCATCCCCGGGCATGGCAGCGAGGCTGCCTACCGTGTGGCCGAGAACGTCCTCGAGCGCCTCGCCGCAGACGACGGAGTCAGCTTCGAGGTGGACGTCGGGGTGGCTGAGTACCCGGAGCACGGGACGAACGCCGAAGAGCTGATGGGCGAGGTCCTCAAGGCCCTCAAGATGGCCAAGCGCGTCGGTGGCAGCGGCATCGTAGTGGCACATTGATACAGGAGCTCGTGTGATAGCTATCTTCAACAGCCTGCCCGTCAAGGAGGGTGCGGCGGACCGGGTCGTCGAGCGGTTTCGCGAGGGCCGGGGCAACGTCCAGGGCTTCCCGGGCTTTATCTCCATGGAGGTCTTGAGAGCCGACGACGAGGTGCTCGTCGTTACGCGGTGGCGGGACCGCGAAGCCTTCGAATCGTGGGTTCACAGTGAGGAGTTCGCCAAAGCTCACGGGCGTGGAGGCTCGGAGGGACTGCTGCGGGGGCACCCCAAGATGAGCTCCTACGAGGTCGCCGTCGAGCGCGAGCCCGAAGCCTACGGCGCGGATTAGAAGGGCTGCTAGGCCCGGGTGGAGTGCACGGGCGCCGCACCACCGGGTTCGTACTCTCCCTTGCCGAGCACCGCGAAGGTAAAGGCGAACAGGAAGATCAGAACCGCGACCAGGATCACGAATGCCACACGTTCGCGCACCCAATCTCCTCTCCGAAGCCCGGTAGTTGCGCCGCCATTCTATACCAACCGCCGCGACGGGGGCTACGGGAGACCACCGGCGGCTCGATAATGTACAATGTAGCAACGTGTAGCAGTCTCGTCAAAAGGGACCCGACATAAGCATCATTGTGATAACCGGCTCCGATGAGGGGGTTTGAGATGGATATTGATCCCTCCTTCCCCGAGTACACAGAGTTGCAGGAGCAGGAGTGCCGCAAGCTCTTGGGGCTCCTGGACGACATGGGCATAGCCACCGCTGAACGGACCTACGCGCCGGGAGATGCCGTGTACCGCGAGGGAGAGTACGGCGACGCGCTCTACGTGCTGACCTCGGGCGTATTGAAGGTCTTCCGGCCGTACTCGGGGAGCAAAGAGGCGACGTTGAGGCTGCTCAGGCCGTGGGACATCTTCGGCCACCTAGCGTTCGAGGGGGAGGCGAGGCAGCGCGCCTACGTCGAGGCCGTCACGGAGTGCAGGGTTACCAAGGTCCCCAAGGTCTTCGTCGAGCGCGCGATACGCCGCGAGCCGCAGGTTGCTTTCAGGCTCATGACCCTCTTTGAACTGCGTCTCGTGCAGTACGAGGAACTGGTCAAGTGCCTCTTGCCGCGCGAGACGGAGGTCCGGCTCGCGAATTTGCTGCCCCTACTTGCCCAGAAGTTCGGCGAGAGAACGGACGGCGTCGTGACCATAGACCTCCGCCTCACGCACCAGGACCTCGCGGCGATGGTCGCCTCGACCCGCGAGTCGGTCACAAAGGTGCTCAACGAGATGCGTAACCGGGACCTTATCCAGATCGAGGCGGGCCGCATCACGCTAAAGGACGCGCGCGCCCTCGCTGAACTCGGACAGCCGTAGCTAGTCAGCACGCTTCGGCCTTATAAAGGCCTCGCTTGTCAGCATTTCAGCTTCTTCCTTTCGGGCCTTCCTCGACGCGTCTTGCGTGACTGCTCGGATAGTGTGCCGGGCCGCGGCTAGAGAGACGACCTGCTGAAAGCGGAGGCGAAGCGTGAGCGTGCTGACTAGCCGACAAGCTTCTGTCATAGTGTGCCCGCTGGGTTGGCGAGCGTCGGAGGGCGCCGGACTTGCTGGAGTTTCTCCAAGCGATACTGCTCGGTGTAGTGCAGGGGCTCACCGAGTTCCTGCCGGTCTCGAGCTCGGGGCACCTCCTGCTCGGGCAGTATTTCCTAGGCCTCGACCAGGACCGTTTCGGGTTGCCCTTCGACGTGGCGTTGCATCTAGGCACGCTCGTCGCCGTGGTGATTTATTTCTGGCGGGATCTGCTGAGGATGGCGGGTGCATTCGTGCGCTCGCTCTCACCGGGCGGGAGGGACCTCGCCGACCCGGATCAGCGGCTGGCGTACCTGATCCTGGCCTCGACCATCCCTGCTGCCCTGATCGGATTCTTTCTCGAGGGCTTCTTTGAGGAAGCCGTGCGCAGTCCGTGGGTGGTCGTCTTCAACCTGGTGCTGGTCGGCGTCCTCTTTATCGTCGGCGAGGCCGTGGGCAGCAAGACCCGCCGAGCGGACAAGCTCCGCTTCGTGGAGGCAGTCGGGATCGGTCTCGCGCAGGCAGCCGCGCTCGTCCCCGGCGTCTCACGCTCGGGGGCGACGATCACGCTCGGGCTCTTTCTGGGTCTGCGCCGGGAGGAGGCGGCCCGCTTCTCCTTCCTGATGAGCGTACCGATCATCGCGGGGGCCGGCTCGTTGCAGCTTGCCGAGGTGGCGGCGGAAGGGATGAATCGTTCGCAGGCCGCTATGTTCGTGGCCGGGTTCGTTTCCTCGGCGGTGGTGGGGTATCTGGCGATCCGGTTCTTCCTGCGCTTCGTAGTCCACCACTCCCTGCGCGCCTTCTCGTACTATCGCTTCGGGCTCGCTGCGGTCGTCGCGGTGCTGCTCCTGCTCGGCGTAGGTGGCGGGTTTTGACAGCGACCGGGTTCTTTTGGTACTTTGGTTTCGTTATGCGGGCTGCGGTCTCGGCAACTAGGCGATTTACCGGGGAGGGGCGAGCCCGTCCCGGTTGCCCGCTCCTCCTACGCTGAACGACGCGTAGACCCTCACCGAAAGGCCGCACACCTATGTTTCCCTCCGACGCATTGAACGAGACCAGAGACGAGATGGGCGCGCTCCGCGCCGGGATAGACGCGGTGGACGAAGAAATCGTGCGCCTGCTCGACCGGCGGGCGCGACTGGCGCGCAGGATCGGGGAGATCAAACGCAACAACGGCCTCGAAGCCTACGCGCCCGCCAGGGAGCGCGCCGTCCTGGACCGCGTGGCAGCCCTTGGCGCGGGCGACTTCCCGGCGCGCGGCCTGCAGGCGGTGTTCCGGGAGATCATCTCCAGCTCCATCTCGCTCGAGGCGCGCTTGAAGGTCGCCTACCTGGGGCCCGAGGCTACCTTCACGCACGAGGCCGCCCTGCGCTCGTTCGGGGTGAGCGTGGAGCTCGAGCCGCAGACGACGGTGGCCGAGGTCTTCACCCGCGTGGAGCGTGGGGAGGCCAGCCACGGCATCGTCCCGGTCGAGAACTCGATGGAGGGCGCGGTAACCCATACTCTGGACGAGCTGATGAACAGCCCGTTGAAGGTCTGCGGCGAGGTCTATCTGCCGGTCTTGCAGAACCTGATCTCCTCGGAGCCTACCCTGGATCGGGTGGAGGTGGTCTGCTCGCACCCCATGGCCCTCTCGCAGTCATCGACCTGGTTGCGCCACCGGCTCCCGGGTGCTCGTCTCGAGGAGGTCGAGTCTACGGGGGAGGCGGCGCGGCGCGCCGCCCGCGAGCCGGGGGTGGCCGCGGTCGGGAGCGTACTCGCCGCCGAGGCGCACGGGTTGAACGTCCTCGCCCGCAGCATCCAGGACGCCCGCACCAACGCGACCCGCTTCATAGTGCTCGGCCGGGCGTGGGCCGAAAGGACGGGGAAGGACAAGACGAGCGTCGTCTTCTCGGTCAAAGATAGACCCGGCGTCCTGCGTGACGCGCTGGCGGCGTTTGCGGAGGAGGGGATCAACCTCACCCGCATCGAGAGCCGCCCGAGCCGCAAGCGGGCCTGGACCTACGTATTCTTCGCGGACTTCGAAGGCCATCCCGACGAAGAGCGGGTGCGGCGGGCACTCGTGGCGCTGGAGGAGCACTGCCCGTACGTCAGCCTCATCGGAGCCTACCCCGCGGTCTCCGCCGAGATGCTCGACTAGACGCCGTGGACTTCAAGGCCGCCGCGCGGGAGGTACTCCGGGAGGTCGGCCATCCCCTCCACTACTCGGATATAACCGAGATGGCGCTGGAGAGCGGCTACCTGAAGAGCGCGGGGCGTACACCCCATAATACGATGCGGGCCCGGCTCTCGGTGGACGTCCGGGACAATCCCGAGAGCGCGTTCGTGCAAACGGCCCCGGGGGTCTATGGCCTGAGGCGTGGCCTTTAGCGGCGGAGAGGATGCTGTATATTAGACGTTCGGAGGGTCGAACCCCGCAAGACATCGAGGAGAGACGATGGTTGAGGTAGCGAACAGGGCCACCGAGGCCGCCTGGAAGATAAGAAACCTGGAGGACTACGACGCGAGGCTGGAGCGGGCCGCTCGCAGGGTCGACGAGCTCGCAAGGGAACACGAGACGGCGGCGCTGGTGGTCTACGAGGCCGCTCTTGCGAAGAGCGGGCGCCCCCAGCAGGAGGTCCGCGAGATGGTGCGCTCCTTCCGGGAGACCTTCGAGGACGAGGAGGAGCCCCTGACCATCCCGCGCGTAAGCGGCCTCCTGAACGTCGAGGACGACTCGTGGTTCTTCGGCGACGAATCCTTGCGGGTCCTGACCGGGCGCCTGCTCGGGCAATTCCAGCACCGCGTCGCCCAGTACAACTACATCGACGAGCGCGAGGTCCTGAGGCGCTGGGCCGACGGCTACGATACCCGCCTCTTTATCCGGCGGCGCATCCACGAGACCGAGCCGGTGGTGGGGGTCGTGGGCGCCTTCGACCTCCGCCTCCTCCAGTACTTGCGCGTGATCTCCGGCGGCGACACCCTGGTCCCCTCGGAGAACATCGCGCGCTCTCTCGAGGCCCTCGGTTACGAGGGCGCAACCGACGACCACGTGGTCCTGGCTCGCGCCGAGGAGCTGGCCCTCTACCTGGAGCTACCTGCTCCGGTGGTCGGGGAGATGCTCGAGGACCTCACCCGCGAGGGCCGCACGGATTTCCCCGAGCCGTCGCGTGAGACGGACGAGCCCGGAGAGTCGGCGGAGGACGCCGGGCAGCCGCCCTCCGAGGAGGCTATCGCTTCGGAGGGGGGGGAGGTAGAGGGCGGGGCCGCGGACGAGGCCAGGGAGGAGAAGCCGAGCCCCGAGGACCGGACCGCCCGCACCACAGCCCGCGAGGACGCAGGCAAG
>JARDZQ010000118.1 GCA_029240775.1 Rubrobacteraceae bacterium
GTCCACGGCGAGCAGTTCGTCGCAGCTCCCAGCGAGCATTGCGGTGAAGACCCCGATCGAGGAGCCGGCCTCGAATCCCCGGTGGAACCTGCGGTCTCCGAGCACCCCCAGGGTGCGCTCGTACTTCCTACGCTCGTACTCGCTCGTCTCGAAGCCCCAGGGGTCCGTGGACTCCTCGTAGAGGTTTTCGAAGTAGTCGCGGTCGAGTCGCTCTCTTCTCATGTGCGAGCCCTCCTCTCTTCGATGGCCCTCTTGCCAACCCGGGCGAGAGCCGGTTCGAGTCGGTGCTGGAGGAGAAAGAGCTCGAGGTCTCGCCGGGCGCGATCCAGATCCGAGGCGGTCGCGAAGGGGTGAGAGCCAACGGCGCGGGCCGCCACGTCGAGGATGTCACGGGCGGCGGCGGCAATGGACTCGCGAAGCTGGGTCGAGAAGTGGGCCGTCGAGGCTTCGGGGTTCGTGTCGACGAACGAGGCGGCGTGCTCGAGCCAGCGGTCTATCGTTCCTCGCGAGGCGAGCATCCGACCCGCCGCCAGGGAGGCGAGGTCGTTGGGCTCCCTGCCCGCGCTCTTCGCGGCGAGGATGCCCAGGGCTCCCTCCACCGCAGAGTCGGCGATACCAGCCCAGGTGACGGCCGTCCGGATCGCGTCGCGGCCGAAGTACGGCTCGCGCACGAGCTCCCCCGGCTCGCCGAGCACCGCGAGCACCGCGGCTCCCTCGAAGACGACGCGGTGGCTCTCCGAAGCGCGCATCCCCGACGCCTTGAACCAACCGTCATCGATCTCTACGCCCTCGGAGAGGTCGACGTACGCGAGCAGCGGGGAACCCGCCGGCTCCCCCGCCGGCGCGCGGACGGCCACGAGCGCGCGGTCGAGTCCCGTCGCGCCGCTGCAGAACGTCTTGACGCCTTCCAGTGAGTAACGCCCATTGGTCTTGACGAGCCGGGCCGGTGTCCCCTCCCCGGGTATGGGATCGGCACCCCAGACCCCGAGCCGGAGGCGCCCGGAGGCGACGGCCGCGAGTTCCCTGGAGCGCAACGGTTCGGGAGCCAACACCGAGAGGCGCTCGACGCCGTTGAAGTGGCCGTCGAGGATCCTGCCGACCGAACCGTCGGCCCGCGCGACGGCGCGCAGCACCCTCCACTCCTCAGCGAAGGATGCGCGGCGCTTGTTCCCAGCGCCGGGTTCAGGTACGAGCATGGCGAGTATTCCTGCCGTTGCAAGTTGTTTGAAAGGGTCCTCGGGAAAGCTCGGGCGTGCGTCGCGTTCGGCGGCGCCATGGCCGACTCGGGAGAGCACGGATTGTAGACTCGTTACATCAAGCGCGCAGCTGCGCGTACTGGGGCGATCGCCTGGTCTCAGACGTTCACCGGTCGTCATGCGGTTGAATACCTGGCGGGGGCTACGCTCATCGGTCGGGGTTTGCATCCGAGGAAGCGCGCGTGCTCCACCAGTTTCTCGAGCAGGGTGACGGTCTCTTCGCAACCTTCGCGCCTGGCACCGGGTCCGAGCGCGTCGTGCATGAGGACAATGGACCCGGGTTGGAGGTCGGGTCTTACGCGAGCGAGCATTTGCGACGCTGCGTCCCCCCGCCAGTCGTGCGTATCGATGGTCCAGGCGACGAGTTCGAGCCCGAGGTCGTTGGCTAGGGCCCGCGTCCACGGAGCAACGGCGCCCCAGGGGGTGCGCCACAGGGTAGGGAGCAACCCGAGATCGCGAAGGGTTCGTAGACCCCTGCGTGCATCCTCCTCGACCTCGGCGCGGGTGAGTTCCGTATGCCTGAGGTGGTTCGAGCAGTGCAGCTCCACGGCGTGACCAGACTGCGTCATCCGGCGGACCAGCTGGGGAAAGCGCAACGCCAGCGGCGCGATAACGAAGAACGTCGCCTTGGCGCCCAGGCGGTTCAGCGTATCCAAGACCCTGGGGGTCCAGACAGGGTCGGGCCCGTCGTCGAAGGTCAAGAAAATGCGATCGTCGCTTTCGTCCTTTGGCCCGCTGCTCTCAAACTGTCTCAGACCCATGAAGGTCAGCATTCTCCTCTCGGTCAGGACGCTTGATGGCTAGAACTCATGCCCCAAAGTCTCCAGCAGGGTCTTACGCTTGCGGTTCGCCTGCTCGTACTCGCGAACCCTCTCCAGGTCCTCATCGGAGAGGCCATCTAGCTCCTTCTTTATCTCCTTGACGCTCAGGCCGTCGTAGTTCTCTATGGGGAGCGCCTCGGCGTCCTCGCACGCCTTCTTTGCCCCTTCGGTGTTAGGAACGTGCTGCCGACCCTCCCTCGAGCCCTCGCGCTTCTTCTGCTCCGTGGCGCGCTTCTCCTCTTCGCTCATGTTCTCCCATGCCTCTTTCGGGAGGTAGCGCTTTGTCTCGCCATCGTCTCCCCGAGCCCGGGCGTCACCTTCCTGGGTCTGCCACTCCTCCTCGGTCCACCTCTGCAGGTTCTTCTGGGACTCGTCCTTCTCGCCCTTGTAGCCGCCGTCCCGCTTCTCGTACTCCTGGGTCAGCAGCTGGGATTTGCGCGCGCTCCACTGGCCCTTGTTGCCGCCCCTATCGGACGTCTTGATCTCCTCTTTGATCCGCTCTCTAAGCTCGGGGTCAGTGTACTTCTCCTCTTTGGACTTCTTGGCCATAGGGTGCCTCCTGTTACGTTGTAGAGTGTCGCAATTGGGGCGAGCACTTCCCAGACGCTCACGGAAGAGCAAGCGCCCTGATGGCCATAAAAACTAACCGCAGTAAGGCACAGTATCGGTAATCCTCCACACAGAACGTGAGGTGCAGAACGGTCCGCCCGAGGGTAGCGAAGTTCCCGACCTCGATCCCGCACCCCAAATCTACGCCCCCTGTGTGAATTCCGAAGATATCTCCGAGATCGCCAAGAGGCTCTAGGAGCGGTCGGCGCTTCTCACCTGAGAGCACGCCAACGGCCGGGCCGGCGACGTGGTAACGTCTGTGGCGTCGGCCCCATCTCTACGATTGACGGGTAGGAAAGGAGAGAAATGTCCGAGAACATGGATAAGATAAAAGATGAGAGCGCTCCCAGGGGCGAGATGGGACAGAGGTACCTCGCCTCGGGCGAATCGGTCTCGATGCGCCTGTGGGACAGCCAGGAACCCGGAGATCCCAAACCGGAGGCCGCCAGGCCTTACGAGACGGTCGGATACGTGATCGGGGGCCGGGCGGAGCTGCGCCTAGAAGGCGACAGCATCCCTCTGGCGGCGGGGGATTCCTGGACCGTCCCTAAGGGCGCGTCGCACACGTACGTGATCCTGGAGCCCTTCACCGCCGTCGAGGCGACCAGCCCCCCTGCCGAGGCCCAAGGCCGCGACGAAGCGTAGGACTCGCTTGGCACGGTAGAGCTCTTCGACGTTAGAGGTACGCGCCCGACCTCCCGTACCGCCAACGCATCATCGGAGTCGCCCCCAAGGTGGCCAGCGGTCTACTGCAGGCTAGCAGGAGCTACTCGAGTTCTCCCTATACGGCCTCGTCCAGGCCGCGAGGTACTTGACCGCCTCCTCGGCACGGCGATCGTTGCGTTCCCTCGCGGCGGGTTATACGCGAGTTTCACAACTACCAGGCTGGCGTGGGAGAGGGAAACAGGACGAACGAATCTATAGGGTGGCGCGTAGCCCGCCTTGGCGATAGCAGCACGGGATCGCACCTCAACCTTTTCAAATAGGCCTGACTTGCTTCGGCTTCCCCATCAACCGAGGGGCTACGGATATGAGTGGTGTCAAACGGGTGGTGATCTGCAACCACGTCCTGTTCCTCTTGGCCGGTTTCCCCTGCAAATCTCGGGAAAATAGAGAGCCGACGAGCGGACTCGAAGCGCTTACCCCTGCTCATTACGAGTGATCGGTCACGTGTTGCAGAGATTTGCCTAGGGTTGCAAATCCCGCATATCTGAGCCGCTTTCTCTGCTCTGCCATGCTCAGTATTGCACAGTATTGCGTTCCCGGTGGTGTCAGAGTGGTGTCAATATGATCCTTCCACCAGCTTTGGACCGATGCCTCTAGAACTCAAGCCAGCCTTCATGACCTCCGGTCGGTGAGAAGGGGTGGGTGAACGAGCCGTCGCCGCTGCCAGCTCTCTTCCCCCATTATTCGAAAAGGTTGGCTGCGGCGGCCGCGCAATGCTCCAAGGCGGCGCGGTCTTCCTCCGAGAAGGCGTCCACTTTCTCGCTCTCGACGTCGATGGTGCCCACGACCTTCCGTTCTGCGCGGTCCACGATCGGCACGATGATCTCCGAGCGGGTGGTGCCGAAGGCCTTCAGGTAGCGGGGATCTTTGCTCACGTCGCCCACCACTACGGTCTCCCCCGAGGCGACGGCCGCACCGCTCAAGCCTTGGGTAACGGGGAAACGGGGATGTGCCGGCACGCCGAGTCCGTCAAAGGCGAGGTTTACGATCTCGTCTTCGGTCACCTCGTAGAGGCCCACCCATCGGTAAGTACCGGCCCGCCGAATCGCTCGCGCCATATCAGCCGCCTTCCGTTCGCGATTCCCGTCGCCATCGAGTGCGCGGAAGACCTCATCGAGCAAAGGCGACTCGTCCATAGGGTTCATGGTAGCGATTGGCTGGATCGGGATCAAAAGGCATAAACTCATTTCTGGCCTGTAAGGCCACATATTTCGATGCCCCTCCTTTGTTGCCTACGGCCATCCGTGACCTTTACGCTCCAATCGATTGGCCGTCCTGAGGAGGCAGCGCCGTACCGCCGACTGCCGAAACCGGAAGATCCTCTCCAATTGTAGGCGCACCAGAGGATGAAAGAAATCACCTAACGGCGCAAACGGCAGCCTGTAGTGCACGGCGTCTTCGATGATGGTCCTTTCCCCACCATCGTAAAATCGGTGGGCGTGTCTCCAGAGTCGGTAGGGACCACGCACCTGCTCGTCTACGAACCCGACCGGTGGCTCCCAATCCGTGATACGCGCTTGCCAGCGCAACCGAACCCCGAACAAGCGGAGTCTATAGTCGATCAGGGTTCCGTCTTTCGTGGCGATCGGGAGCGGTGTGAGGATCCGGAAGCGTAGTTCCGGGGGCGTGATACGCTCAAGCTTTGCCGCATCGGCGAAGAAGGCGAACACTTCTTCGCGTGGCAGCGGCAGGCTCATGGAGCTCTTGAAGACGTGTGTGATCACGCTCCATATTGTAGTCGGCGGCATTTCTCCGACGACTGGGAGCTGGTTACGCCGTCTTCTCCGAGATCGGTCACACTTTGCCTCATGCAATTGAACGTGCACCTCCGTCCCCCATACCAACGTCGATGTCGCTGGCGCAGGGCGCCTACTAAGTGAGCCTAACAAAACCGTTGAGTGGGTAACATGAAAACATGGCTAAAGAACTGGTTACAGACGAACTGTGGGATACCATAGAACCGCTTCTACCCCCCGAACCACCAAAGCCCCAGGGCGGAAGACCACGCATCGAGGACCGGGCGGCTCTCACGGGCATCGTCTTCGTCCTCAAGAGCGGTATCCCCTGGGAGATGCTGCCCCAAGAGATGGGCTGCGGCTCGGGGATGACCTGCTGGAGACGCCTGAAGGAATGGCAAGAGGCTGGGGTGTGGGAGAGGCTGCATCTTGTCTTGCTCAATCGTCTTGGAGAGGCCGACCAGATCGACTGGGAGCGTGCCTCACTCGATTCGGCTTCCATCCCGGCCAAAAGGGGGGCCCAAAAACCGGAGCGAATCCGACGGATAAAGGAAAGAAGGGCACCAAGCGCCACGTTGTTTCGGACCGAAAGGGCGTTCCACTGGCGGTAGCGCTCACGGCCGCAAACGTCCACGACTCGATGGTCTTCGAAGAACTCATCGACGCTGTAGAGCCCATCAAGCGTCCTGGCAGGGGCAGGCCGAGGAGGCGTCCCGAGAAGCTGCATGCCGACAAAGCTTACGACGACAAGAAGTGCAAAGCAGCCCTGCGAAGGCGTGGGATAAAGAGCCGCATAGCAAGAAAGGGCATAGACAGCAGCAAGAAGTTGGGTCGACACCGGTGGGTGGTGGAGCGCACGCTGGCCTGGCTTGCGAAGTACCGCAGACTTACGATTCGCTACGAGCGCAGAGACGACATCCATGAGGCGTTTCTCCATCTTGGCTGTTCATTGATCTGCTTCAACTACCTCTCATGAGGGTTTTGATAGGCTCACTAAGGACGTTAATTATCCCTCTACTGCATGAATGGCAGCGCATTGTTCTCCGAGGAGTACACAGTTCCTAAGTTGTTGATTACTTGGTAAATCGTTA
>JARDZQ010000119.1 GCA_029240775.1 Rubrobacteraceae bacterium
GCGAGGGTCTTTCTCGGCTCGAACTCCACGAAGATCATACGCAGCTCGCCCGTGCCGGTGCTTGTGATCCCGCGCGGCGCAGACGTGCACCTGCAGGAAGATGCCGCTTCCGGCGCGACGGCCGGCGCGTAGCGTGCCCGGCTAGGAGAGCGCAGCGAGCAGCCGGTCGTTCTCCTCGGGAGCCCCGAGCGAGACCCTGCTCCACCCGACCGGGTACCCGAGCGCCTCGCCCTCGCGCACCAGGACGCCGGTCTTCTCGAAGACCATCGGGGGTTCGCGGACCATGACGAAGTTGGTGTGCGAGGGGATGTACTCCAGGCCGGCCGCCTCGAAGGCCGCCTGGACGCGCTCGCGCTCGCGCTTCATCAGGCCCGAGCGTTCGGCTATGGCCTCCGTCTGGCGCATCGAGACCGTGGCGGCGGCCTGTCCTGCCTGGTTCACGCTGAACGGCACGTGGGCGCGCCAGACGTAGTCCGCGAGGCGCTCGGGGGCGATGCCGTAGCCGATTCGCAGGGCCGCGAGGCCGTGCACCTTCGAGAAGGTGCGCGTAGAGATCACGTTGTTCGACGCCAGGACCAGCTCGTGAGACCCCATGTACGCTGGGTCGGCGACGAACTCGTAGTAGGCTTCGTCCAGGATCAGGAGCACGTCATCCGGCAACGCCCGCGCGAACGAGCGCACCGCTTCGAGTGGAAGGTAGGTGCCGGATGGGTTGTTCGGGTTGCAGAGGATCACCGCCCGAGTCTCCGGGGTGACGGCGGAGAGCATGGCACCAGGGTCGGCCCTGTGGTGCTCGTCGAGCGGGATCTTGCGAGTCCTGAGCCCGACCACGCTGGCTGCGGAGACGTAGAAGGGAAAAGAAGGCCACGGGATGATAATCTCCCCGGGGCGGTCCAGGATCTGCATCAGGTCCACCAGCACCTCGCTGGTGCCGTTGCCGACCACTAGGTTCTCAGGTGCGGTGCCGGGGTTGGCTTCGGCTATAGCCTCGCGCAGTGGGTCCGCGTCGCGATCCGGGTAGCGCCCGGCCCTGGCGAGGGACTCGACTACGGCCTCCCTCGCTTCGGGGAGCGGGCCGAAGGAGAGCTCGTTCATCGTCAGCTTCACGTACTCCTTCGAGCCGCGGTCGACCGAGATCTCCTCCGCCAGTCGCGGCGGATGGTAGGGAAGAATGTCGTCTAACACGGGCCTGATCCGCAATCCGGTCTCCTCTCGAACGTGAAGATGGCCTCGCGCCGGCCGCAATGGCGACGGTTAGTGCAGAATCTGATCCAGGAAGCGCTTTGTGCGCTCGTTCTGGGGATTCTGGAAGAAGTGCTCGGGGGTGCCGACCTCGATTATGCGGCCCTCGTCCATGAAGACGACCCAGTCGGCGACGCGACGGGCGAAGCCCATCTCGTGGGTCACGACGACCATCGTCATGCCGCCGCGGGCCAGGTCGGCCATCGCTTCGAGGACCTCGTTGATCATCTCCGGGTCCAGAGCGGACGTCGGCTCGTCGAAGAGCATGATCTTGGGCTCCATTGCCAGCCCCCGCGCGATGGCGACCCGCTGCTGCTGCCCACCCGACAGGCTCTCGGGGTACTTGTTTGCCTGCTCGGGGATGCCGACACGCTCGAGGAGGCGCGAGCAGCGCTCGTCGGCCTCCTTCTGGGGGACGTTCTTCACCTTCACAGGCGCAAGCTTGATGTTCCGGGCGACCGTCATGTGCGGGTAGAGGTTGAACTGCTGGAAGACCATCCCGATCTCGGTGCGCACCTTGTTGATGTCCGTGCTCTTCTTGTCGGCCAGGTTCATCCCGTCTACGATGAGCTTGCCAGAGGAGATCTCCTCCAGCGCGTTTATGCACCTGAGCAGGGTGCTCTTTCCCGAACCGCTGGGCCCGATGACGACGACGACCTCACCCTCTTCGACGGAGAAGTCGATGTCCTTGAGGACCTGGAAGTCCCCGAAGAACTTGTTGACCCCGTGGAACTCTATGATGCTCACCGCGTTAGCCGCCTTTCCCGCGCCGGAGCCGGCGATACGGGGGTAGAATAGCACAACGCGAAACATGGCCAGATAGCTTGCGGAGGAGTCGTGGACAGTCTTTTTGATGCCGCCGACGGCGGCGAGAACAGGGAGGAGCGTCTGGCGGAGCTCGCCCGGCAGGTGGCGGTCTGCACGAGGTGCGATCTCGCCCTCAGCCGCACCAACACCGTCTTCGGTACTGGAGACCCCTACTCGCCGCTGATGCTGATCGGCGAGGGGCCCGGGGAGAACGAGGACGCCACCGGGCTGCCGTTCGTAGGCCGCGCGGGCAAGCTTCTCGACGACATCCTGGCGGCGGTGGACCTCACCCGCCGAGACGTCTACATCACCAACATCGTCAAGTGCCGGGCCGCGGTCGAGGAGGGCGGGCGCATGAAGAACCGCCAGCCGAGGACGAGCGAGATCAAAGCCTGCAACATCTACCTGCAGGGCCAGACGGAGGCGATTAAGCCGAAGATTATCCTCTGCCTGGGCGGTCCCGCGGCCAAGACCGTCATAGACAAGGACTTCCGCATCACCAAGGACCGCGGTAAATGGTACGACCTGGAGGGCGGCATCAAGGCGATGGCGACCTTCCACCCTGCCTACGTCCTCAGGCAACGCGGCGAGGACCTCCAGAACACCAAACGTCTCGTCTGGAAGGACATCCAGGCCGTCTACGCCGAGTACCAGCAGGCGATAGAGGAGCGAGGCTGAGCTTCTGAGGCAAGTTGTAAATACCCTGCCGGTTCTCGGGCTGGCCATGAATGCCCACCCGCCGGTGTCTGCATGAACCCCGGCCGATCAGGCGAATAGCCCGGACATAAGTAAAGAACTTCATACCGTATTTCGGTGTTGCCTGCTATTATTCGAGCGTGAATCAGGTAACCGTCGAGAAGGGCTTCTGAAAAACGTGGTCAGCACAATCTCCGGCAGCCGCATGATGGACGGCGTAGACAAGGACATACTGAACTTCATCCAGAGGGAGTTCCCGCTGGAGCGGGAGCCTTTCGCGGCGATCGGACGCGAGGTGGGGATCACGGGCGGCGAGGTCATCCGCCGCATAGAGACGCTCAAGAGAGGACGGGTGATACGCCAGATCAGCGCGATCTTCGACACCCGCGTCCTCGGCTACGAGTCGAGCCTGGTGGCGGCCAAGATCCCACCCCACAACCTCGCCGAGGGGGCCAAGGCGATTAACTCCCACCCTGGCGTCTCCCACAACTACGAGCGCAACAACGAATTCAACCTCTGGTACACGGTGGCCGTCCCGCCAGACTCACGTCTGGGGCTGGAGGGCACGGTGGACGTGCTCCACCGAATAAGCGGAGCCGAGAAGACCCGCATCCTGCCCACCCTCAAGCTCTTCAAGATCGGCGTCACGCTCGACATGAAGGAGGGTGCGACCGCGAAGAAGGAAGCGCCGCAGTACGGCGAGACCGACCGCGCGAAGGCCGACCGGAACATCTCCGAGGACGACAGGGCGGCGATCAGGGCGTTGCAAGAGGACATACCGCTCACGCCGCGACCGTTCGACCTGTGGGGGGATCAGGTCGGGCTCTCTTACGAGGGCCTGATCGAGCGCGCCCAAGACCTTCGCCGGCGCAAGATCATGCGCCGCTTCTCCGCGGTCCTCTACCACCGCAAGGCGGGCTTCCGCGCGAACGCGATGGGCGTCTGGAAGGTGCCGGAAGAGCGCATAGAAGAGGTGGGCAACGCGTTCGCCCACTACCAGGCGGTCTCCCACTGCTACCAGCGCCCCATCTACGAGGACTGGCCCTACTCGATCTTCTCGATGGTGCACGGCCGCACCGTTGAGGAGTGCGAGGCGGTCCTCGACGCGATGGCCGCCGAGACGGGGATCACCGAGCGGCTCTCGCTCTACTCCACCCGCGAATACAAGAAGACGAGGGTACGCTACTTCACGTCGGAGATGGATGCCTGGGAGAGGCTCTACGCCGGCTTCCTGCGCTGATTTAGCGGCCAGCTATCAGCCGTAATCTGTCAGCCACCGTCGCAGCAGCGTTTCTCGGCCCGGAAGAGTCCGTTAGAGGAACACGCAGCGGCTTCCGCGAAGGTGGAGCTTCCTCTTGCTGACCTGGGCTCTGCTGGTGGCGCTCCTTGCGGCGCTACTGGCGGGGGTGGTGACGGGAACGACCGGGTTCGGGCTCGCCCTGATCAGCACCCCGATCCTGCTCTTCGTCTACGAGCCCCGCACGGTGATCTTCCTTACCGCGGTGTTCTCGGTCGTGATCAACACCGCCGTGGTGTGGGACTCCTGGCGGGAGGCGCACCGCAGGCTGGCGCTCACCCTGCTGGTGCCGGCCTGCTTGGGGATAGTGGCGGGAGCCGAGATCCTGAGGGTCGTAGATCCCACCTACATCCGGCTGTCCGTCGGCGCCGTCGTGGTGCTCTCAGCGCTGCTCCTTGTCCGGGATGTCCGGCTGCCCGGGGCCGACACGCGCTGGGGGCCGGTCGTGGCCGGCACCGCGAGCGGCGCGCTCTCGACCTCGACAGGGCTCGCCGGCCCCCCGATAGTCCTGCTGCTCGCCTCCCGCGGCCTACCCAAACACCAGTTCCGCGGGACGAGCGCCTTCTACTTCCTCCTCATGAGCGTCGTCACCCTGGTCATCCTCTCCGCCCGCGGCCTGGTGGCTACTGGCGACCTCCCGCTCGCGGCCGCACTGGTCCCGGCGGCCATGGTCGGCAAGATTATCGGTACGGCGTTCCTGAAGAGGATCTCCGAGAGCGCCTTCCGAACGCTGAGCCTCGGCCTTGTCATCCTCACCGGGACCCTTGGCGTCGCGACCGCCGCGTGGGCGTTGTTGTAAAGGCTTCAGAACACAGACTTCAGGCATCAGCTAACTTCATCTGAGACCTGATGCCTGAAACTTCGGGTAAACCAGATCACAAACACGCCTGATACCCGCCTGGAAGCCAGCCCCTTGTTTGATACTCTCTAGTTACAATATGACATTTTGGCAAGATGGTTTTACGCGAATAATTTCCATAGCGGTCATCGAGGGTTTCCGTTGAGGCGAGCGGAGGTCCCTGTTGCGGGGACGCTGTCTTTCGGGATCTTGCTGGTCTCGCAGCTTGCGGCGACGGCGGGTTTCATGTTCGTCATGCCGTTCATGCCGCTCTACGTGCAGCAGCTCGGCGTGGAGAGCGCCGGGGACGCGGCGGCGTGGGCCGGGCTGTTAAACACGGCGACCGCGGCGACGATGGCGCTCGCGGCGCCTCTGTGGGGCCGGCTCGCCGACCGGCTGGGGCCGAAGTCGATGCTTATGCGGGCGGCCTTCGCCGGTGCTCTCGTCGTCGGGTTGATGGGTCTGGCGACGAGCCCGTGGCAGTTGCTCGCGCTCAGGCTCGTGCAGGGCACGCTCACGGGGACGGTCGCCGCCGCGACGGTGCTCGTCTCGGCCACGGCGCCGCAGGGTCGAGCCGGGCAGAGGCTGGGGACGCTGCAGATGATCATCTTCGTGGCGGCGGCTCTGGGACCGTTCATGGGCGGGCTCTTCGCGGAGCTCGTCGGCATAAGGGCCTCCTTCGGGGTAACCGGAGCTCTGCTCTTCGTCTCCGGGGTGCTGGTCCTCTTCGGGGTCCAGGGGGCCGAGTCTGCGCCGGAGGAAAAAGAGGGACAGGTGGAGACGGCTGGGCCGCTACCCAAGATGGGTCTGCTCATCGGTCTCATCCCGCTCTTCTTCGTGCACGTCGCGATCACCGGCGTACAGCCGGCGCTGCCGGGTTTCGTAGGAGAGCTCACCGGGGCTTCCGGGGGCGTAGCGGGTCTGTCGGGTCAGATCATCGGCGCCGGCGCGCTCGCCGCAGCTCTGGGGTCCGTCGTGGGTGGGAAGCTCGCCGAGCGGCTCGGGGCGCAGCGGGTCATGATCTCCGCGCTTGTCCTCGCCGGGCTCGCCTCGCTGCCGCAGGCGGCGGTGGCCTCGATCCCCGAGCTCTTCGCGTTGCGCGTGCTCGCGAGCTTTGCCCTCGGAGCTGTCATCCCGGTCGCTAACCTCGTCGTGCGCGCCTCTGTCCCAGCCGAGAGACAGGGCGAGGCCTTCGGCGTCGCGGCGTCGGCTACCTCCGTGGCCTTCGGAATCGGACCTCTGGGCGGCGGTCTCCTGGCGGCGTCCTTCGGCTTCGGCGCTCCTTTCTTCGTGCCCGGCGTCCTCCTCCTCGCCGCGTCCGCGGTCCTGGTCGTCCTCGC
>JARDZQ010000120.1 GCA_029240775.1 Rubrobacteraceae bacterium
CGAAACCACCATCCGCGAGCTCGAATGGCTGCGCGAGTTCACCCCCGCCACGCGCAAGGCCGCAGACGCTCTACCGTCTCTGGACGGCGAGCGCCTGCTCGTCGTCTGCCACCTCGACGTCAAGATGATCCCGTACTTCGAGGCCCTGATAGAGAAGGGCGCCGAAGTCTGGGCCTGCGCGGCCAACCCCGCCACGACCCGCGACCGCGTGGCAGAGCACCTAGAGTCTCTGGGCGTCAGTGCCCCGGCGAGATCCGGCGATCCCCCGGAACGGCACGCCGCCCACCTGCGCGCCGCCATAGACGCGGGTCCCACCCTCCTCTCGGAGATGGGAGCGGACGCTACGGCAGCCACGCAGGGAAGACTGCGCGGCGTGCGCGGCGGCCTCGAGGCGACCGGGACCGGATTACAGCGTCTCTCCGGTCTCGACCTCGCCTACCCGGTCTTCGACTGGGACAGGACCCCGATCAAACAAGGCCTCCACAACCGCCACCTTGTCGGCCTGATGGCCGCGAACGCTTTCCTCAGCGTGACAGGCCTCTCCCTCTACGGCAAGACGGTCCTCATCGTAGGCTACGGTCCCGTCGGGCGCGGCGCCGCCGACGCCGCCCGGTGTTTCGGCGCGGTGGTCGAGGTCTGCGACGTGGACCCCGCGGCCCGTCTCGTCGCAGCCCACCTCGGCTTCACGACGACGGCAAACCTGGAAGAGGTCCTGCCCCGTGCCGACGTCGTCCTCACCGCGACGGGCCGCGACGGCGCAGTGCCCTTCGCGGCGCTCGCCGGCTGCAAGAGCGGCACCTTCCTCGCCAACCTCGGCCACACCGGCGGAGAGCTTCCCGTAGCCGGACTGCGCGAGAGCGTCGTCGCCACCCCACGTCCCCACGTCGAGCGCTGCGAGCTGGAGGGCCGCACGCTGTACCTGCTCGCCGGTGGCGCGATGTTCAACCTCGCCGCCGGTCCAGGTGACCCCTACGACACCTTCGACCTCGTCACCGCCCTCATGCTCGAAGCCACAGGCTTCCTGATTACTGAAGGCGTCAAATACCCCCCGGGCGTACACCCGCTCCCCAGGAAAGTCCAGGACCGCGCCGCCGGGCACCTCCTCGACAAGACCTGAAACCTATTGCAGAAGCTTCTTGAGATTATCTTCGAGGTACTCGGCGGTAACCGCGCCCTCGGGGTTGTAGGCGACGGCCTCCTTGCAGAGGTGATAGAGGGCGAGGGTACGGGTCGGGGAGAGGCGGCGGCTACCGGCCTGCTCTAGGACGAGCCGCATCAGCTCTAGGGCGACCTCGGCCTCGCTCTTGCGCTGCTCCATCTAGGGACGACCGCCTTTCCGGGTGGCTCCGCTGGTCATTATACCGGCGGGGTATGGCGCTGTGGTAAACTCGAAAGTGCTTTGGTTGCCTGGGGATCCTCGTTCGTTCTCGGCATCCCGCGCGGCGGGAAGGGCGTCCGTGGGGGAGCTTAGGAGCGTCCGGTGTCCCTTGTGTGGTCACGTCTTCCGGGCGCCGCAAGCCGGGAGCTACGTCACCGTCGGGCGGGAGACAGATCTGTGCCCCAAGTTCCCGGGGCGCCAGTCGGACGGGTCGCGCAAGATCCAGGACACCATAACCATGTGCCCTGCGTGCTCCTTCGCCGCCAGCGAGGATTTCTCTGACCTCGACCTTGCCTTCGACGAGCGCTACGACATCGAGGAGCGCCTGGAAGAAGACGGGCTCCTCAAGGTCTTCCGGACCAATCCCCCACCGTGGCTCGCCTTCCACGCCGCCGAGGTCTGCGGCCAGGAGCGGGGTCTGATGTTCCGCGAGCTAGGCGACCTCTGCCTGCGCGCCTCGTGGGTCTGCCGCAAGGAGCGCGAGCACCCCTTCGAGAGCACCTTCCAGCTCAGGGCCCTCCGCTACTTCATCCGCGCCCTCAGGGAGGAAGGTCTCTACGGGCGCGAGCTCTCGGTGACGACCTACCTCGTAGGCGAGCTAAACAGGCGCCTCGGCAACCACCGCGAGGCCCTCAACTGGTACGTCAACGCCGAGCGCACGCTGGGGGTAGAGCCTGAGCGCGACGCCGGCCTCGCCTGGCTGGGACGCTTGATCTCCGAGCAGAGCAAGCTCGCCAGAGAACAGGCTGCCTAGCAACTCCACTGCCTCCAAAAGGATCGCGCGTCGCTATCCCGTGCCGGTTCGCGGGTCAGGAAGTGGGCGCCGAAGACGGCGCGAGAGGTCGATCTCCGGCTCGGCGTCAGGACGTGCCGCGACGAACCAGGACTGACGGGGCTGCATCCAGTCCAGGCGCCGGTCTACCAGACCGCTCCGTTCTACGAGATCGTACTTCCTCTCCCACGAGGAGAACGGCACCATCTCGGGATAGAGTCACCCGGAGCCCTCGGGGTCAGACGGGCCCTCCCTGAAGTTCGCGAAGAGCCTACCTTCTGGAACAAGGGCCTCGGCGATCCTCCGGAACCCGCCCGCGGGTAAGGCCGGCCTCCTAATCGTGGGGTTCTGCGCCCCGTCGTGGCTCACCGCACGGTCCGATCCACCACCCGCCGGCCCGCCTCCCTGTCCGGGACCCAGTATGAGATGCCGTCTATGTACTGTGGGGTGCCGGGGTAGATCTCCGCTTCCACGCTGCCCGCGAGCCGCATCTGGACGGCGAAGCGGGCTGCCTGCAGGGGGTTCATGTTGGTGTCGACGTTGCGCCAGACGGCTAGGGCCGTCGCGGGGAGGCGAGGCAGCTTCGCGGGCGAGGTCGCCTCACGGGCCAGCTCCTGCAGGAACCTCTGCTGGCGACCGATCCTGCCTATGTCCGCCGTCGGACCACCCCGGTAGCGGACGTAGGCGAGCGCCTCGAATCCGTCCAAAGTCTGCGTCCCGGCGGGGATGGAGACGAGGCGGCCCCCGATCCCAACCTCTATCGGCTCCTCGACCTCGAGGGTGATGCCGTCGAGTGCGTTGACGATGTCTTGTACCCCGTCGAAGTGGACTACGACGTAGCTTCTTATCGGGAGCTCGGTGAGGATCTCGAGGGTATCGACGGTCAGCTCCGGGCCTCCGGTAGCGAACGCGACGTTGATCTTGTCCTCCCCGGCGCCGGGGATCTCGACGAGCGTGTCCCGCGGTACGGCGAGCATCCCGCCCCCGGCCTTGGCCACCACGATGGTGTCCGAGCGTGAGACCCCGTCCGCCGACGCGTCGCTCCCGAGCAGCACGACCCTCTGATAACCGAAGGGCAGGAGCAGATAGGCGAGAACCACGATGAGCATGAGGAGCAGTACAAGGAGCACCGTACGCAGGATGCCGCCCCGCCGCGCTTCGCGGGGACCCTGTCCCCGCCCTGCTTTGTGTACCTGCATGGACACGGCTCGCTTTAAACCACACCCGCCCCTGGGTGTCCAACGGTCTGCCGCAGAACCTGCTCCGGGGTGATATCTCACCCAGTCCCGACGCATGGCTTGCGGGTATACTGGACCGCGTGGAGCGGCTGAAGACAACCGCTTTCGAGATCGGCGACGAGCGCGTGGCCTGGGAGGGCCTGGCGGCGTCGTGCACCCCGCCCGTGAGGAGGCTGGGGGCATTCCTGCTCGTCGGCTTCGCCTACTTCGCGGCGGTCACAGCCGCCGTCGTCCTGTTCTACAACCTCTTCGGTACCGCTGCCGTGGAGGGAGGTGGCGTCGCGGTACCCAGGAAGGCTTTCTACGCGACCATGATCTCGAGCCTCGCGCTCGCCCTCGGCGCCTACGCCGTCTGGCTGGCGAAAAGCCTGCGCTCCTACGGGGCTTTCTCCCGGATACTCCGCCGCGGCGGACTCGACCCCAGACGCCCGACCGCCAGAGGTCTCGAGACGTACTCCGACGAGCAACTCCTCGCTCTCCGCTCCCGCTACGAGCGGCTCCCCGAAGGAAAGCTCAGGGCGCGTCTCGGGCGCACCTTCGGGTTCGACGAGGAGGACTCCTTCGCTCTGGGGCCCCTGAGCGTACTACCCGGCACGTTCGAGATGGCGGCTCTCAGGGTCGAGTGGGAGACGAATTTGCTACTCAGGTCGGGCGAGCCGATGCCGGAGGTCTCCTGGTGGACGGAGGGACGGACGGGGTTGTTGCCGCGCCAGGCCGACGAGACCCGCCGCCTCGTCTACGCTTTGCGCTACACCGCTGACTCGGTGCGCGAGCTCAAGCGGCGCTACGGCTACCGGACCGACCGCTGGCACGCCACCGTCCCCGAGGGCAAGCTCTTCGGCGCCGTCCGCGACTACGAGGACTCCTTGCGCATCCAGGCTACCCTCAGCCGCAGGACCCGCGGCTAACGACAGGCAGCGCTCCGCCAGAGCGTCCGCTGTACAGCATATAGCAGGAAGCTATACTTCCGCGTCGGAAGGAGTCGCGACCTAGCGCGCAGGAGGTGGGGAACTATGAGCGAAGGTGTGAGACCCGGCGGCACCTACAAGACGCTCGCAGAACAGCGGGAGGTGCTGACTCCCGCGGAGGAGCGCTTCGAGCTGGCGCGGCAGACTATCGGGCTCATCCTAGGGCCGATCGCCTTCCTCATCATGTACTTCCTGCCGCTGCCGCTCGACAGGAGCCAGCATACCCTGGCCGCCATACTCACCTTCACCATAATCTACTGGCTGTCGGAGGCCATCCCGATACCGGTCACGGCGGTGCTCGCGCTGGCGCTCTGCGTCATCTTCAACGTGCCGGACGTCGGGCCGAACGCCGACGACGCTCCGGGCGACGTCGTCTTCGGGGCGTTCATGGACCCCGTCATCTTCCTCTTTATCGGGGCTTTCATCATCGCGCAGGCCATGATCACGCACGGGCTCGACAGGAGGTTCGCCTTCCTGGTGCTCTCCATACCGGGGGTCGCGCGCTCGACCTACGGCGTGATCATCGCCTTCGGCGCGATCGCCGCCTCGATCAGCGCCTTTATCTCGAACACAACGACCGCCGCGATGCTCTTGCCGATAGGCTTGGGCATGATGGGCGCTCTGGGCGGCATGGTGCAGGAGCAGTCCGACACGGAGAGGGACATCAGCCGGCTGCGCTTCGGAACCGCGCTGATGCTCATGATCTCCTATGGTGCGGGCGTCGGCGGGCTCCTCACCCCTATCGGCACCCCGCCGAACCTCATCGGTATCGCCTTTATCGAGGAGGAGACGGACGTCAGGATCACCTTCTTCAGCTGGGTCCTGATGGCGGCGCCGATAGTCCTGCTCATGTTCATCGCGTTGTGCACTATCCTGATCCTCTTGAACCGCCCGGAGGTGCGCAGCCTCTCGGGCGCCGAGGAGTACGTGGCCGCGGAGCGCAGCAGCCTCGGACCCTTCTCCAGGGGCGAGCGCAACACCCTGATAGTCTTCCTGGTCGCCGTCACGCTCTGGGTCCTGCCGGGGCTCACGGCGCTCATCTTCGGCGACGAGTCCACGATCTACAGCGTGCTCTACAGCCGTCTCGATGAGGGAACGGTCGCGATAGTCGCCGCGGCGCTCCTCTTCCTCCTGCCGCTTGACTGGTCCGAGCGACGCTTCACGATGAACTGGAACGAGGCCTCCCGCATAGACTGGGGGACCGTCATCCTCTTCGGCTGCGGCATCGCGCTCGGGACGCTGCTCTCCGATACCGGCCTCGCTGAGATTATCGGCAACAGCATAGCGAACACCTTCGGGTTCACCAGCTTGGCCGCAGTCGCGGCTGTCTCCGCGCTCATCGCCATCATCATCTCGGAGACGACGTCGAACACCGCTTCGGCCACCATAGTCGTGCCCATCGTCATCCCGATAGCCAACGCTGCGGGGCTCGACCCGCTAGTGCCCGCGCTCGCGGCCGTCTTCGGCGCTTCCTTCGGGTTCATGATGCCCGTGTCCACGCCGCAGAACGCCGTCGTCTACGGCTCGGGCATGATCCCGATCACCAAGATGGTCCGCTCCGGGCTCGTGTTCGACATCATAGGTTTGATCCTTATAGTGCTCCTCATCCCGGTGATGGCGGGCCTGATCCTGGCGTGAGCCTGCCACCTTCGGGTAAAAAGGGGTCATGTCTCCCGGTTTGATCCTCGGTCCCCTCCTGCGCCACGTCGGCCCCTCCGACGCGACCGTCTGGGTCGAGACCGACGCTCCGTGCGAGGTAGAGGTACGCGCCGGTAAGCTCTCCGGCCGCTCGCCCACCTTCGCGGT
>JARDZQ010000121.1 GCA_029240775.1 Rubrobacteraceae bacterium
ACCGTTACCTACAGGGCGTGAGCGTAGCCGCTCTCGCATACGCTGCGGCAACCGCCCTACTCACCCGGTCCCTCTCTCAGACCTTCAAGGCGCTGCTGCTTGTCAACCCCCGCGCCGCCGTCATGGGCGGCGAGGCCGCCGACGCTGGTGCCTCCGCCCGGGTCCTGCGGGCGGGGGTGACGGTAGTCGGGACGCGACCGGACCGGAGCGTGCGTCTGCCGGATGTCCTCCTTCTCGACGGTCCCCGAACCCTGACCCACGGCCTCGAGATCAGCGGCGTCCTGCCGTTCACCGAAGCCCACGACGCCTCCGAGATACTCGTGCGCGCGGCGGCGGTCTCCGCTGCCGCCGGCTCACCGTGGGGAGGCGTTTTCCGGGCGGCGGGCACCGCGCTGGCCGCCGATGGTACCTTTGACGGCGAGGTTGCCACCGGCCGGATCGGGGACGTGAGGTACTCGCTGCGGGCGGTCGGGGACGGGGACCGAGTGCCGGAGATAATCCGCCTCCAGGACCGGGGCGACCGTTTGTTGCTGCTTAGTAGCGGGCTCGAGGAGGAGCCGCTCGGGGTCCTGGTGCTCAGGCCCAAGCTCGCGCCCGAGGTCGCGGAGCTGGTCCGGACGTGCCGGCGTCACGGGGTGGAGATAGGGATGATCCCCGCCGGGGATCTGGGAGCGTCCCATGCGGTGGCCGGCCGCGCCGGGGTACCGCTGATCGCCGACCACCCGGTCGAGGCCGTTCGGAAGAGGCAGGAGGAGGGGGCGCTGGTCGCGCTCGTCTCGGACGGTGCGCACGCCGCCGCGGCATTTTCGTCCTGTGACCTGGCGATAGGCCTGACAGACGGCCGCGAACACCTGCCCGCCCGGGCCGACCTGCTGGCGTTCGATCTCGGCGGAATCGCCACCGTGGTGGATGCGGCCGCGCGCCGGGAGGCGGCGGTGCGGGACTCGGTGGTACTCTCGGCGACGGCCAACGGCATCGGCGCGGTCTGGGGGCTCCGGGCGAAACCTGGCGTGGAGCGCGCCTCCTACCCGGCGACCATCTCCGCGCTCGGTGCTGTCGGCGCAGGGTGGGCGCGGCTGCACGGCGGGGAGCGGCCGCAGGCTCTTGCGTGGCGCATAGAGGACCCGCGTCCGGAGCGCTGGGGGCGGCGCGACGTGGCGGACGTACTGCGCATCCTCGGCACCACCGAGGAAGGTCTCACTAGCGCCCAAGCCGCGGAGCGGCGGCGGCCGGCGGTGGTGCCGTCACGCCGCAACAGGTTTCTGGCCGCAGTCCTCGAGCAACTCCGCTCGCCCCTGACCGGCATCCTCGCCGCCGGGGCTACGTTCTCGCTTATGCTAGGGGCAGCCGCCGACGTGGCCATGATAAGCGCGATGATCGTGGCCAACGCCGCCGCCGGTGCCTGGCAGGAGCGTCAGGCCGACCGCACGGCCGAGGAGCTGGAGCGCATGGGCACCGTCAACGCATGCGTCCTGCGCGACGGCCGTCCCGTGACGGTGCCGGCAGACGACGTTGTGCCAGGCGACGTGCTGATGCTGGCGCCGGGGGACCGGATAGGTGCCGATGTCCGCCTGCTTATCGCCCAGGGCCTGGAGGTCGACGAGGCTGCTCTTACGGGGGAATCATTACCGGTCGCCAAGTCCGCTGACGCCGTCACCGACGCGGGTTGCATCGTCCTGGAGGGCAGCGACGTTGTCGTCGGCAGCGGGCGTGCCGTGGTGGTCGCCGTCGGCAGCGGCACCAGGATGGGCGCGACCGCCGCCGCACTCGCCCAGGACGAGCCACGCCAGAGCCCTCTCACCGCACGCTTGAACCTGTTGCTGCGCCAGATGCTACCCCTGCTCGCGGCCGGTGGCGCGATCGTTGCCGTCTCCGGGATTCTGCGGGGCCGACCGCTGTCGTCGCGACTTGCCCTCGGAGCGAGCATCGCCATCGCTGCCGTACCCGAAGGCCTGCCGCTTCTGGCGAAGATCGGTGAGGCGGCGGTCGCCCGCCGCCTCACCAGCCGCAATGCCCTCGTGCACCGTCTGTCGGCTATCGAGGCTCTTGGCCGGGTGGACGTCGCTTGCGCCGACAAGACCGGAACCCTGACGGAGGGCCGCCTGGCACTGCGCCTAGTGGCCGATGTTGACGAGGAAGCGGTGCTCCCCGCTGTGCTGCCGGCGAAACTCCGCCACATACTCCTCACCGCCACCCTCGCAGGTCCACATCCGGACGCCTCCGACGCCGCTACGGACCCCACCGACGTTGTCGTCGCGGAGGCCGCCAGAGAGGCCGGCCGCCGCGACGACGAGCTGCGGGCGGAGCGGGTGTCCGGGCTTCCTTTCGACCCGACTCGAGGCTTCCACGCCACTATCGTCGGAGAGCGACTGTGCGTGGAGGGCGCAGCGGAGGTGCTAATCCCCCGTTGTGATCGCGTGCGCCGGGGCGATGACGAACGTCCCCTGGACGAGGGCGGGAAACGCGAACTGCTCGCCGGGGCCAGAGAACTTGCCGAACGCGGCCTGCGAGTGCTCATGGTAGCCGAAGGTTCGTCCGGCCTCCCGGTCGGCGATCCGCGCGGGCTCGTGGCCCTCGGATTCTTGGGGATCAGCGACCCTCTTCGCCCCGGGGTGTCTGTAGCCGTGCGCCGGTGTCACGACGCGGGGGTCCGCATGATAATGCTTACCGGCGACCACCCCGCCACCGCCCGTACCATCGCCCACGAGGCCGGTCTACCGGTCGACGACGGCGGCATTCTCACGGGAGCCGACATAGCGGAACTGGACAATGGGGAGCTGGATCGGCGTCTGGAGCGCGCCGCGGTCATCGCGCGGGTCACGCCCCTGGACAAACTACGGATCGTCGAGAGCCTACAGCGCCAGGGCCACATAGTGGCCATGACGGGCGATGGGGTCAACGATGCACCGGCATTGCGGCTAGCGGACGTTGGCGTTGCGATGGGCCGCAGTGGCACCGAGGTAGCCCGCCAGGCCGCCGACATGGTGCTCGTCGACGATGATTTTTCCACCCTGGTGGAAGCCCTCGTGGAGGGCCGCAGCTTCTGGCGCAACATTCGGCGCGCTCTCGGGTTGCTGCTGGGCGGCAACCTCGGCGAGCTCGGTCTCGAAGTCGGAGCGAGCGTGCTCGGCCTCGCTTCCCCGCTCACTTCCCGCCAGATCCTCGCCGTCAACCTGGTCACGGACGTTTGGCCCGCACTCGCCGTTGCCCTTCAACAGCCCGAGCACCACGACCTCTCCGCGCTCGCCCGGGAGGGCGCCTCCGCCCTCGACGCGCCCCTGCGCAACGACATCTTGCGCCGTGGCACTGCGACCGCCGCACCATCGCTCATCACCTACCTTCTCGCACTGCGCTCCGTCAGTCAGCCAGAGGCGCGCACCGTCGCCTTCGCTAGCATCGTCTTCACCCAGCTTGCCCAGACCCTCGACGCCGGGCGAGCCGATGGTGGCCTCAGCCGCTCCGTACTCGGTGCCGTAGCCGGCTCTACCAGTTTGCTCATAGTCGCCCTCACCGTACGCCCTCTGCGAACCTTCCTCGGCCTGGCTACGCCCACGTCCCTCGGTGCGGTTCTCGTTGCAGCCGGCGCACTAGTCGCTGTGTTGCTCGGCCGCATGAGCCCTTCTCCCGGCTCTATAAGCTCCGTACGCCCCTTCCCCGCTACCTTACCGGCCGGGAGATCTGGCTAGCAACGCAAGCTCAGGAGCCCTGGTTTCCAGTCATCGCTTCGCCTCCCTCGCAAGGAATCGAAAGGGCGAGTGACCGGCACCCGTGGAGCAGTTCGCAAGAAGGGAAGTAAACGGCGCCAGTCCCTCCGCCTAAAGGGTCGCGCCCCGGTAGCGCCAAGGTCCGCCTTAGCGAACGACCTCAAGTATTCGAGCCCGCGAGGTCCCCAGACGCTACGCCGGTGGAAAGCCTTGAAAGGGTACAGGGCCGTCTTACAGCGACGGTCAAAGGCATTGACCCGGATGTGGTCCTGGAATGGACCATCAGCAGTCCCTTTCAGCATTGCGGGTCTGTATGCCGGTTCAATCATTATGACAAACGCTGTAGGGAGGCTCGCGGAACGACTCGCGATCATCGGCGCACAGAAGACGTTCCAGCTCGTCCAGAGCCGCAACCCTTCTTGTTGGGAACAACGTAGTATCGTCCGAGAAAGTGCACTTTACGAGACGGCCATGCGTCCAGGACGCGGGATCGCTTCTAAACCAGGCGGAAGCCGAGCATCACGGCCAGGTAGACCGCCATGCTAACTACCGCCTACGTTCGCCGAACGTGGGGTCTTGGTGACGTTCTGGGCGTCAGCAGTTGACTCGTCGATTCCGGTCCCCACCCATCGGGGCCTTTCCTCTAATTGACGTCCGCGGCGACGCCCCGGACGAAGATTAAATCCACAAGAGGCCTTCCAAGGGAATGGAGCACTCCGTCTTCGTCTTCTACGGTGACGACGCCGTCCAGGGCGCGTACTTCCTTGACCTCCACCAGCCTGCCCGGGACGAGTTCCCGTTCACCGAGGAAACTTAACACGGCGGCGTCTTCGTGCTTCACCCGAGAGATGCGGACACAGTCGCCGACCGGCACCTCATCGAGGGGAAAGGATTCTTCCGCCGCCAGCGTGCCGTCGGCTGCCGGGATGGGGGCGCCGTGGGGATCTTGGTCGGGATGTCCCAGAAACGCCGCCAGACGCTCCGTGAACCCGTCCGAGACAGCATGCTCCAGACGTTCGGCCTCCTCGTGCACCTCTTGCCAAGAGTACCCGAGGTGCTCGAGGAGGAAGGTCTCGAGCAGTCGGTGCCGCCGTACCAGTCGTAATGCTTCCTCGCGGCCCCGCTCCGTGAGCGAAGCTCCCCGGTAGCGCTCGTACTTCGCGAGCCCCATCTCCTGGAGCCGCGCGAACATATTGGTCACCGACGCCGACGCGACCGAGAGTCGGTCGGCGACGTCCGTCGTGGAGGCGGCGCCCGACCCCCCGACCTCCCAGATAGCCTTCAGGTAGTCGCCCACCGAAGTAGATGGAGGCTTAGTTGCCGTGGGACCGTTCACGTCCATCTCCGCTTAATGCTAGATCACCTGAGCTTCTTTATCAAGATTGGCAAAGTTGCTTTTTTGAGCTTGGCACATTTTACTATTAGGCATGGCTAAGAGTAAATGGCATCGAGGCGCGATTCGGCTGGATCGCAGGGAGGAGCGCACTCCCGGATCGTCGCTAGCAGCGGCACTATCAAGGCCGCGCCCGGCCTTATCCGCGTGATTGCGACCGAGCTGGATGGGGGGCCAGCCATCGGCTCCCTTGCTTGTTACGGCGTCTACGACGAAAACCTCTTTAACCAGGGCGGCTTGACGTACTGCAACCTGTAGGAGGCGTCTGGCGGTCCGGGTCGCCGGGCTCAAGTAACCGAGCTTCTCTGGCCGGGTCCTTCGGTAGCCCGGCCTTCGCTTATTCCCCCCAAGTGCTTAGAAGCGGTTCTCGGAAGTTCTCCTGCCGTAGGTGATCGGCCCACTGTATTGTGGGAAGGCCTGCGGCTTTCAGGTACCACGAGGGTAGAGGAGGGAGTCCCGAAGGGCTCCAATGTACTCTTCCACCGCTCGGAGCGCCCGGTCGAGGTGCAGGTCCTTAAGGAGCACGCGCGTGTGTTGGCCTTGCGGGTTGGAGCTCACGAGCTGCTGCAGGCTCTCCAGCCTGTCGCACACCAACTCCGCCTTGCGTAGCTCCTCCACCATCGCCGCCTGTCGTTCCCTAGCGGCCCCGGCCTCGGGTCTATCTTGTTCCACCGTCACCTCCTGGTCTGCTGCCGAACATCCTACGCCATACGGCTATTCACCGAAGTGCCTGGAAGAAGGGGAATTCTGCGAACTTCGCCTGTAGGGGGTTCTCGGAAGTTCGCCAGGGATGAGAAGGGTCGGGGTCCAAATCTTGGGACTCCGGTTTGTCATTCCTCGAAATAGCTAGCGAGCTGCTTTGTCGGGTTCTGGCAGGCGGCCCATTATGGCGCGCAGACCAAAGTCGCCCGGCAGATTCGAGGTGAAGCGTCGGAAGCCTAAAGTCCTGCTGGCATCAACGATCACCTCGCTCCCAGCTAGGTGTGGGAAGATCGCGCGGGCAGCGTAGATCGGATCCTCTCCCTTAAGACGCACAAGG
>JARDZQ010000122.1 GCA_029240775.1 Rubrobacteraceae bacterium
CGGCGCCCCGAGCCCCTTGGAGGAGCAGACCGAGACCGTGTCGGCGTGCTCGCACCACTCGCGGGCCGGGATGCCGGTCGCAGCCTGCGCGTTGAAGAGCCGCGCCCCATCCAGGTGGACCTTGAGCCCCAACCCCCTCGCCGCGGTCGCCGCCGCGGCGAAGTCGTCGAGCGGGTAGACCCTGCCGCCGGAAGTGTTGTGAGTATTCTCCAGGCACAGAAGTTTGGATCTCGGGAAGTGGACGTTCTCGGGCCGCACGGCGCCCCGCAGGGTCTCGGGTGAGATCCTACCCCCCTCGCCCGGCAGCGTCCTCACCTGCACGGCGGAGAGGAGGGCCGGAGCCCCCGCCTCGTAGACAAAGACGTGGGCGCCCTCGTGCAGGAGGACCTCGTCGCCGCGCCGCGTGCTGACGAAGACACCGATCTGGTTGGTCATCGTCCCCGAGGGCGCGTATAGAGCTGCCTCCTTGCCGAGCAGCTCCGCCACGTACTCCTCCAGGCGGTTGACCGTGGGGTCCTCCCCGAAGACGTCGTCGCCTAGAGGCGCCTCGAACATCGCCCGCCGCATCCTCTCCGTGGGTCTCGTCACCGTGTCGCTGCGAAGGTCTATCAAAACGCGCCTCCTACTATCTGCTCCGTGGTCCGAAAGCTGGTCTTTGCTACCCGATCCAGGCCCGCCTTTCCGCGCTCCTGGAAGATTCGCCTGCCGGCATCGAGCACGTGCGTCGCGCCTTTGGGCAGCTCGAAGCCGGCAAAACCGGAGAGCCCATCGAGCTCCTCCAGGAACCTCGCCCGCGCCACCACGGACGCCGCCGCAACAGCGACGTCGTCCTCGGCCCTCGGCCTCACCTCGAGCCGGACTCCCTCGGGCATGAACGGTTGCAGGCGGGCCCGCGTGTCGCGGTCGAACTCGTCTACGACGACGACCCGGACGTCGCCCTTGAGCTTTCCTATGATCCCGGCGTCTACCTCCGCCAGCAGCCGGTTGACGTTGCCGGCCTCGCTCCTGCGAGCTTCGTATTCTGGTGGCGAGAGCGCCACGACTGCCACGTTCTCCGGCCCGAGCAGCTCGATCAAGCGTGAGGAGATGCGGCGCGTGCTCTCGTCGCTCTTGAGGAGCTTGGAGTCGCGAACGCCGGCCTCGACGAGCCTCTGCTCGGTCTCCGCGTCGGGCACACGCGCCCCGACGACGACGAGCGGTCCGAAGTAGTCGCCCTTGCCTGCCTCGTCTATCCCGAGCCGCGGCGTAGAGCCAGTCGACCGCGCTGGTTCACCACTGCTTCGCCTCCCCTCCCGCACCTCCTTCCAGCCTTCTAGCAGGTCCCTGAGCCCGGACCTCGGGGCCTGCACGGCGACCTTGCCCGTCGTGTACACGTTCAGGCGTGCCGACTCGGGACCGCGCTCGAGGTAGTACTGCGTGCCGTAGTCTATCTCGCGGTGGCCGGTGACCCGCACGTCCCACTCATCGAGTAGGGGCTGGAGATCCCGGGGCATGACGTTCTGGGGGTTCACCGCACCTCGAAGCCCGTGAGGTCTCCGGCGGGGGCCTCGAACTCGGCATCCACGTCCTTGACGGTAGCGTGCGGCGGGCCCTCTTCGCACCACCGGACCATCTCCCGCACCTTCTCCCGCGGTCCCTCGAAGACCGCTTCGACCCGGCCGTCGGGCAGGTTCCTGACCCAGCCCGCGAGGCCGAGCTGCTCTGCTCTCTCCCTGGCGGAGTCCCGGAAAAAGACGCCCTGCACACCTCCGGAGACGTAGACGTGGGCCCGCTCCCGGTCGCCGCTCTCCATGCGAGTCCTCCTGTATAGAACACGGTGCATTCGCTCAGTCTAACGCCCTTTTGGGTGCTTTCGTCCGATATGCTAGCCTAGAGCGGTCATGGAAGCGGGAGAGCGAGCGGTGGTCGGCGGTCGGAGTGCGGGAGGTGCGCGCAGAGCGCTGCTGACGGTGGTGGTCCCGACCCGCAACGAGGCGGACAACGTGCCCTTGCTGTTGCGCGAGCTGCGCGAGAGCCTGGACGGCATTGACTACCGGGTAGTCTTCGTGGACGACTCCACCGACGAGACGCCCGAGGTGATAAGAAACCTGGAGGACGAGAGCGTCACGCTCATCCACCGCAAGGGCTCAGAGCGGGACGGCGGCCTCTCCACGGCGGTCACGACCGGCATAGAGGCGTTCGCGGGGATGAGCGAGTACACCTGCGTGATGGACGCGGACCTCCAGCACCCCCCGCACAAGGTGCGCGAGATGCTGGAGCTTGCCAGCGGCACGGACGCCGACGTCGTGGTGGCGAGCCGCTACGCGCACGGCGGCAGCTACACAGGGCTCCCCGGGCCCCTGCGCCGCGGGGTCTCGGTGGGGAGCAAGTACCTGTCCCAGCTCGTCTTCAAGGAGGCGCGCAAGACCAGCGATCCGATGACGGGCTTCTTCCTGGTGCGCAACGCCGCCATCTCCGGCATCCAGTTCCGTCCCACGGGGTTCAAGATCCTGCTTGAGATCCTCGTGTGCGCCCCGGAGCTGAAGGTTGTAGAGACGCCGCTGGACTTCAGGGCGCGCTACGCCGGGGTCTCGAAGGCCACCTTCAGGCAGGGTCTGGAGTATCTGGCCCACATAAGCAGCCTGTTCTGGTACGTGCCGTCAGCGGGGCGTTTCTGGAAGTTCGCCCTGGTCGGGGCCTCCGGGGTCCTACTAAACAACGTAATCCTCATAACCCTGGCCGAGTACTTCGACGCCAACAAGGTCATAGCCTGGATGTTCGCCGTGGGCCTGAGCATCCTGAGCAACTTCCTCTTGAACAACGCCTTCACCTGGCGCGACATCAGGCACTCGAGCAGGATCCACTTCCTCCTGCGCGGCGCCCTGGCTTACCCGGTGGCGATAGTGGGCATAGGCGCGAACTTCGCCGTCTACTACCCGCTCCTGAAATACGTGAGCGAAGACTTCCCCTACTACGTGCTCTTCAATTTGCTCGGGATAGCAGCCGGCACGAGCGTGAACTTCATACTGAGCTCGCGCCTGGTCTTCCGGCCCTCCACCCCCAGGAACCTCGACCCCGAAGCCCCCCCGGAGCACATAGCCGAGGAGGTGCGCCGCGAGCTCAAGGCAGACTGGGTAGCTCTGATCTCCGCCCCCGACCTGGCTACTCTCGGCGAACATACCCCCCACCGGCTCTCCGAGGCTGACAGGGGCGTCGTCGAACTGGTACTCAAGAGCGCCCAGCCGACCCTGACCGTCACAGGTCCCCGCCGTCTCCCCCAGGCCCGCACCAACGCCCGCTTCACGAACTCCCTGGCAGTCCCGATCACCCACCAGACCCACCCCGTCGGCGTCGTCTACGCGACCCGCAACTCCACCGAACCATTTAACGACGAGGATCTGCACTGGCTGACCGCCTACGCCAGCACCGCAGGCCCCCTCTTCACCCGAAACCGAACAAGCCAAAGAGACTAGAGAGCAGCTGGCGAAAGATTCGAGCCTTCTACGAAACAGGGCGTTGGGGTTTTGAGGCGAGGGTTGGACCCCTCGACCGTAGCCCCGATACCCATAGAATCCAAGATCCTAAAGACCTAATAACCTAAGAGCCTAGAACCCAAAAACTGAACCGGGCGGGCCGGCAAAGACCGACCCCGCCCCGGTTGGCCCCTCCCCGCAAGGGGCCGGCGTCGGACCTCACCACCCCTCCCAGCTGATGAGATCCATCGCGAACCCCGCGTCTCGAGCCAAGCTTTAACTACCGAGCCCCGGCCGAGCGGGATCCGCCCGAACGAAAACCTAGCACCGGCAAGCGCACAACGCAACCCGTGATAATCCCTATACCTAAGCCAGAAAACCCCCGCCGTAGAGGGCCGGACACGACATGTGCTCCACCCCGGGCTTACCTCCACAACATCTTGAGCCTGTACCAAAATCAAAGCCTGTTACTAAATTTACATAAACCATTAGTGCAGGGTTAGGTAAGTTTATGGTTGAGATACAGCCCTCCTCGACACGGCACGAGTCTAGGAGCTAAGGGTGTTGGGAGGGGCCGTGAACTTCAGGTGGTAGGAGGGTTGGTGTGAGCCGGTCGCGCGGGCGGCATCGGGCTTTATACTACCGGCATGAGGCCCATATGCTTTCTATCGGACTTCGGGTTGGCCGACGACTTCGTGGGCACATGCAAGGGCGTGATGTTGAGCGTCGCGCCCGGGGTAGCCGTGATCGACCTGGCGCATGAGGTTCCGGGGTTCGAGATCGAGGGCGGGGCGGAGATACTGCAGCACGCGACCCGCTACATGCCCGAGGACACGGTCTATATAGCCGTCGTCGACCCTGGGGTGGGTACAGAGCGCCGGGCGCTTGCGCTGAGGACGGAGAGCGGTGCCCTGCTGGTGGGGCCGGACAACGGTCTCCTCTTCCCCGCGGCGGCGGCTCTGGGGGGCATCTCGGAGGCTGTAGTGCTCACAGACGAGCGCTACCATGTCCACCCGGTCTCCAACACCTTCCATGGGCGTGACGTATTCTCGCCCGTAGCGGCGCACCTGGCGGCGGGCGTAGAGCTCTCGGAGCTTGGAGAGGCGACAGACCCCTCCTCCCTGACGCGCCTCGGTCTGCCCGGGGCCGAAGAAGAGGTGACCGGCGCGGGGGTGAGGACCCGGATCATCTCCATAGACCGCTACGGCAACGCCCGGTTGTCCGTGAGCCAGGAGGAGTCAGGGCTCGAGTACGGAGCCGCCCTGGAGGTGGATGTCGGGGACGGCGAGATGGCGGTCCGCTACGTAGAGACGTTCGGGTCGGCCAAGGCGGGAGAGCTGGTGCTCGTCCCGGACTCGCACTGGCGCCTCAGCCTCGCCATAAACAAAGGCAACGCCGCCCACGCGCTCGGGCTCAAGACCGGCGCGACGGTCCGTATCACGCCCCTGGCAGAGGGTCGCGTGGACGATGGAGCCTGAGCGCCGCGACATACCGGAGAGGCCCGCTCCCCTCTCGCCGGCGGAGCGAAGCCGCGTCACGCGCGCCGCGGCCCTGCGGCCCCTGAACGTGATCGTGCTCGTAATCGGGGGCGTATTCTTCGCTGCCACCCAGGCCTGGTGGATGGTCCCGCTCACGCTCGTGACGTACGCCCTGCTCGTCTTCTTCGCCTCCCGAGACCCCATCTTCGCCCACCGCGTCCTTCACGCTGACCACAACACGGGTCTGCCGGCGGCCAACGCACACCGGGACGTCTCTCCCGAGCGCCGCGCCCGGTGGTTGGCGCGCGGGGAGACCAGGGAGAAGGTCGAGGCGGCCCTCATCGTCTACCGCAAGGTCGTCGTCGCCATCGAGGAGTCTGACGAGGTAACACGCGCTGTCCTCGACGATGCGATCCCGAAGCTCCACGCCGCCGCGGACCGGCTCGTGGACGTCGCCCAGAGAAGAGAGAAGGCCGCCGAGGTGCTCCACGACCTTCGCCGGCACGCCACTGTGTCTCCAGACGCCACCGTTCTACAGGACACAATCAACGCGGCAGACGCCGAGATCTCCGGCACCCTCGAAAGCTTGCTGGCTCTCAGATCCCGGGTCGTCCGGGTCTCCATAGACAGCGGGAACCCCGAACGAGCCGCCACCCTGAACGCCTCGCTCGACGATCTGAACGCCCGGCTCGAGGCCTTGAGCGAGACCATGTCTCCTCCCGGTCGCGGGGACCGCTGATAGAGGTTTTCAGGTATCAGGGGTCGCCTCTGCCGGGACGGTGGATCTGACTCCACGAGCACCGCTGTGGCGCCCCTCGGAAACAGTGAGAACCTCCGGTCTCGGTCAAGGTAGCGTCCACCGCGATGCATGGGAACGTTGCAGTGACGGGGTCTTGAGAGTCTCCGACGACGCCCGATCGGACCGGGCTCAAACCGGAGGTGAGGTGTGGTGCGCCTCTAGGCCGAGCTCACACGCCAGCCGGGGTCGTCTTCCTCGTCCTCGCTGGCTTCGGCCGCCGGAGCGGGACGCCTCACGGGAACGCCGTTCAGCTCCTGCCGCGACTCTCCCACCGAGAGGAGGGAATCCTGGAACCAGCCCTCGAGCTGGCCCATCACACGGTCCCGGTACACCTCCGAGCCGTCGGCCACCTCCTCGGC
>JARDZQ010000123.1 GCA_029240775.1 Rubrobacteraceae bacterium
CAGGGGACCTGGGGTTTGGTCCGCTACGTCACATAAGTTCGTGCGTGGATCTCGGACAATCGTAGGGACGGAAAATAGTGAGGCTTCCCAGGCTGGGAACGTCCAATGAAGCAACAGGAGGTTCGGGGCATATGGCTACGGCGGCGCGAAGGGATGGAGGAGTGCACGCGAGCGTTCCCTGGACCCAGCGGCTGGTGGGCGGCGTCATAGGCGGCGTCGTGGGTGGCTTAGCCTTCGGAGCCTTGATGACGATGATGGGGATGCTGCCCATGGTCGCGAGCATCGTGGGAAGCAAGTCGGCGCTAGTGGGCTTCGTCTACCATATGTTCAACAGCGTAATAATCGGTGCCCTGTTCGGCCTTATCCTCGGTGGACTCAGCCGCACCTACGGCCGAGGGGCGTTGTTCGGGCTGCTCTACGGTGTGGTGTGGTGGGTCTTGGGTCCGATGGTCCTCATGCCGCTGCTGCTGGGGATGGGCTCTGAGGGCATCGCTTCGCAGTTCGGTGCGGTCTTGTCCGCGCCGATGCTCATGAGCCTAGTTGGTCACTTGATCTACGGACTACTCACCGGGGTAATCTACGCAGCCTACGCGGCATCTCGGTCGGCTAGGGGTACCGCTGGCAATGCGGCGTAGCGTTCCGGCGTTCCACTGACCCGCCCCTCTTGGTGCCAGTCTTCCTAGGTGGGGCAGCCTCTCGTCGGTGCGCATCCGCCTTACCCAACAAGCATCGGGCGCAGTCCTTGGTCCGCGACCTTCCTTAGGGTTTCGATGTCCCTGACGTGTATCCTGCGGCGCTTCAGCTCGATGGCTCCGGCTTGTTGCAGCAGGGTGAAGGCCTTGGTCACGGTCTCGCGCTTGGAGCCGATCATGGTTGCGAGCTGGCGGTGAGTGTAGCGGGTGGGTATCTTCGGGCCTTCGGCGGTCATGACGCCCTCGCTCTCGACGAGCTGAAGGATGAAGCCTGCCAAGCGGGAGGGGACCTCCTTGAGGGCTATGTCCTCCATCCGGTCTTCCGCCAGCGACAGGCGCTCGCTCAGGACTCCCATCACCTTCAGCCCAACCTGGGGCTTGTCCATGACGAGCCGTTCGAGATCGTGTTTTCTCATCTTGCAGACGATGACCCGCTCCATGGCTTCCGCGTACGCGTTCTCAAGCCGTTGGGCAGTGAGCGACATCTCCCCGAAGACGGTTCCCGCGCCCACCACCGTGAGTGTGAACTCCCGTCCGTCGTGGCCTACGCGGTAGATCCGCACTCGCCCCTTCTTGAGCATGAAGAGCGCCTCGCTGCGCTCCTTCGGAGTGTAAAGGAGCTGTCCTTGCTGATAATGGGTGTCCGGGATGCGGCGGCTTAGCTCCGTTATCTCGTCCCGCGAGAGCGGCTCCAGGATGTCCACCATGGAGAGGAGGCGAAGCTTTTCCTCTGGCGATAGCATATTGATCTCCTTAGCCCTGACCTCTAACAGGATAACCCGGGCCAAAGGTTTAGCTACCCGATAATCAAGCCCGGCCCAGACGACACCCTACCGATTTTCCAAACTGTTTCTCTAGGAGGTTGGGTAAATACAGGCCGGGAGCGAGAAACCCCGAGGGGGTTCCTGGCAGAAGTTCCGCAGTATATGTCGTCTTGGACGAGCGCGGAGGTGTGCCGATGAAGGTGGAGATCTTGTACTTCGATGGGTGCCCGACCTACCAGGCGACCCACGAGACGCTCGCGGAGGTCCTGTCCGAGGAGGGGCTGGAAGCCGAGGTCGAACTGGTCGCCGTCAACACCGACGAGGAAGCTCGGCGGCTCCGGTTCCCCGGTAGTCCGACGATACGCGTGGACGGCCGCGATCCATTCCCCGTCCCGAAAAGAGATGATTGGCGACTAGGATGTAGAGTCTACGCGACACCCGAAGGGTTGCGCGGGACACCTACGGCCGACATGATCCGTGCGGCGCTTGGCTGACGCCGGACTTCCGAGAACGCCTACCTTCTAGGAGGTTGGTGAATAAGGGAGACGGGCGGACCAGAACGCTATGCTCCGGTCCATCCGGCCCCAGTCGTCAAGAGGGAGGGGGCAAGCGCCTCTGGGATGCTCGTGCGTGTTGGACCGGCGCTAGTTGTGTCGACCCTCCCTTACCGACACAAGCTCGGGCCACCCCGTGCCTACTAGCGCGCGACGGCGAGATAGGTCTCGGTAGGGAAGACAATCCCTACGTCGTCCGTGTAGATGCGGAGCGCCTCACCAAGGTCGTGAATCAGGGCCGCACGAATGTCGTCCTTCAACGCTCCGATCGGTTCGGCCAGCGGCGAGCTGGCCCCTTCCCACCGCAAGAACTCGTCCACTGTCGGGTAGCGTACGGGTCCGATGCCGAGGAAGATCCCGACGTCCTGGAACCCCGCACCCGTGATGAGTTCGCGCAGCTCGTCTCCACTCAGTGAGGGGAAAGGTGAGCGCATCATCGCTCCGGCCTCCGGCCCTACGTGCCGCTCCAGGGCATCGGCCAGCAGAAGGTAGCCCGGGTTGTGCTCGACGGATCGCAAGACGCTTAGCGCCAGGCGCCCGTTCGGCGTCAGGACGCGATGCATCTCACTAAGTGCTGCCGGCTGATCCGGAAAGAACTGCAAGCCTTGCTGACAGAGGACGACGTCGAACGCGCCATCCGGAAGTGGCAAGCTGGTGGCGTCTCCCTGTCGCCACTCGATCACCGGGCGGACGTCTGAGGAGGCCTTGCTTGCCATCCCGAGCATGCCCTCGTTTAGGTCGAGACCGACGACCTTTCCGCCTGAGCCCACCCGCAGTGCGGCGCGGCGCGCCACGATGCCGGTTCCGCAGGCCACGTCCAGCACCCGCTCCCCTGGGCCCGGCGTCGCGAGCTCGATCAGGTACTCCGCTCCCGGTGCGAACAAGAGAGGCACGAGGTAGCGCTCATAGGCTTCAGCGCTACCCTCATCGAGCTGCCATTGTTCCCTCTGTCGCTGGATCATTATGTTCTTCATCCTTCCTTGCGTGCTTGGCTACCTTCACCGTGGATTTACTCGCTGAACTTGCGCTCCTCTTGGGCCGTCTTGGTTCTCAGTTCTCATCTCCGGGCTGGACGACTCCCCCACTGGCTGGCTTTCAGGCCTTAAATGTCCGTTCCTTCAGCGCTGCAATCGCGGCATCCGACATGATGTTGTCGCTCCTTCCCCGAAACCTGTGCTCATTTGTACGTACCGCTTCGAGGAATAGCGTAGGGACCGACCGCGTTGGCTGCTTCGGCAGATATGCCTATCTTGTAGAGGTTGGGGTATAGCCAGTTCTGGCTATTTGCCGACCCGGATGCTAGAGCAGGCCGTGGCGGAAGGCGTATGCCGCCGCGGCGGTGCGTGAAGGGAGATCCAGCTTGCGTTTGATGCTTGTCACGTGGTGATGGACGGTGTGCTCGCTCACCACCAGCTGCTCGGCGATCTGCTCGTTCGTGAGCCCCTCGGCGAGCAGGCGTAGCACCTCCAGCTCGCGCGGGGTAACCTCGGGAAACGGAGAGCGGCCGTCGTCGCGAGCGGACGCCTCAAGGATCCGCCGTGCCCGCTCAGCCTCTGCGCTCGCCCCAAGCTCGAGCAGGCAATCCAGGACTGCGGCGGCTTCGCGCTTAGCGTGATCCATGCGGCCCAGCGCCAGCAGGCTGGTGGCGAGCTCGATCTGCGCCAGGGCCGCCTCGAATGGCGCGCCGCACCTCTGGAAGTGATCGACAGCATCCTCCAGCAGTGCCCGAGCACGGTCGTGGTTGCCTCGGGCAGCTTCCAGCGTGCCCTCGGCTAGATCGGCGGAGGCGCGCCACGCTAGAGTACCGACCAACCGCTCGATCTGGCGCAATGCTGCGAGGGCCGAGGCCGCCTCATCGAGCTCGCCGCGCGCGACCTGGGCGCTGACCAACAGCTCGAGGGCGGGGCCACGGTCCAGCATGCCGTCGGCCGGCAGTCGCCGCAGCAGCCGCTCGAGCAGCTCGACAGCCTGGAGCGCGTCACCCTCGTCGAAGGCCAGGCGAGCGCGACAGAGCAGCGCCTTTGAGGAAGATCCCGCCTGGTCAAGGAGCGCCTCTGCCTCTGCCCGTCGGCCCTGCCGCCGTCTGAGTTCAGCGAGGCCGACTAGAGGGGCACCAACCATTGCCGGGCGCGAGCGCGAGAAGTCTTCCGCCGAGGCTCTCAAGACCACTTCGGCCTCCTTCCAACGACCTCGCCAGAGGTGCACTGCGCCGTACTCGGCCCGGCAGAACCCGAGCATGTAACGGCTCCCGTATCGCTCCGCGAACTCGGCGATCCGGTCACACCATTGGAACGCGCGTTCGTAGTCGCGCGCCGACATGCACGCTGAAACCAGGAAGCAACACGCCCAGGCGCTCGAGATTGGAACCTCCGCCTGGCCTTCGAGCGCCAGCGCCGTCGCTTCATCGAGGCAGCGCATGCCCTCCTCCACCCGCGCACGAGCGACGAGCGTCGCGCCTTCTAGAGCGAGGCCGAGCATCTCCAGGTCGGGAATCTCGAAGCGCCGTCCGAGTTCCGCGGCGTAGGTGCCAAGCTCCTCGGAGTTGGCGGCCTCACCACGTATGAGGGCAACGTACCCGTCGTGAAAAGCAAGCCAACCGTGCTCCGGCCTCGGCTCCAGTGGGTCCAGCAGGCGGTGCGCACGCTGCAGCCAACCGCTCGCCACTGCCAAGGTGCCGTGGAAGTCGAGGTGGTCGACGGCCAGCCAGATCGCCATGCGTGCCGCACCGGTTGCATCCCCCCGCTTGCGGTAAAGGCGGTAGGCGCGCTCGCGGGCGTCGAAGACCGCTCCAGCGTCGTCGAGCCACCAGGCCGACCAACTTAACCCCTCGAGGGCCTCCGGCATTTCTTCCTCTTCTAAGGCGGCCTCGAAACGGGCCCGCGCCTCCTCCCACGCCCCTTGAGCCAGGGCTTCATGGCCAACCTCGATAGACGCAGTAGGCCGGTGCTGCGTGGAGGGACGCATGTACACGACCCGATCTTCGGCGTCCCCCTGCTCTCGTGGAGATGTTCTCTCTTCTGCGGAGATGGACGGTACCTCTTTGCCGACGCCGTTCTACTCTAACGTTACCCTTTCGTGCGAATAGAAGCAAACACGTAGCACCTTGGCCTCCTAGGCTTGTAAGATCACCCCACCGTCGGTGAGCAGGGCGCGGAACCTTCGCTCAGAGTGTGTGTAGTTTCGGGACGTTGATGGAGACGTGCGCCCCAGGATGGAAGAACTTTCGTTCTTCGATTCCGCGCCTTCCTCACAGAGGGCGGCACCCGGCGAGTAGAATTGGTGCGAGCGTGAAGGAGGCCAACGGTCTTCTCGCTCCAGTCTTAGTTGTTTCTTGCACGCTTCGTCAGTTCATCGACCAGCTTTTTAGCCGTCAACACCTCGGAGTTCTCGCTCCTGGGATCGCCCTGCGCCTCCTCACGGCTCTCGAACGTGCCAGTGTAGCTATCCCCTTCTTTGCCTTCCTCCCGTGGGTGCAGCAGGTACCACTTGTCGGCGAGGATGGGGGAGCCACACCGGTCGGTGCCCACTATCTTTGGCTGCTCTTGCTCCTTTGTTTTGGCAAGTTTGACCCCGGCTACGTACTCGACGGCGCGCGTATAGACTGTGTTAAGGTGTCGTGGATCTTTGAAGCGCCACCTTGGGTGCTGCTTATTCCAAGTTTCAAACAGTTCGCTCCAGTTCCCGCCTTTGTTCCGGTTCACGAATTCGAACACGGCTAGAGTTCTACCCTTTAAGGAACGTGGCCTTTTCCCAAGAAGCTCGTTTTGAGCGTGGCGGTACTGCTTCAATACCTCCTCGGGAGGCACCCAGCTTTCTACCTCCAGGGTGAGCGTGGCTCGGCTAAACTCAGAGCGCTCATATGTCAAGTAGCGCATCCTTACGGGGTCTTGGGCTTCAAACATGCCCGTGAGGATGAACCACGCACCCATCTCCGGGGAGATGGGATAGCCTTCTAAGCTATGCTCGGCAAGCCCCACCAACTGCGCGATGACGCTGCCTTCTCGAGCTATGACCAGCCGATCCTCCTCACGGGGGTGGGGAAAGGTAATGGC
>JARDZQ010000124.1 GCA_029240775.1 Rubrobacteraceae bacterium
CTGGGCGGCACCCTCCGAGCCGTCGGTAGCGAGGAGGATCTTGGCCGGGAAGATCACAGGCTTCCGGCGCACGACCATGATCGGACAATGAGCGTGACGAACCACCGAATCTGAGACGCTGCCGATAAGCATCCTCCTTATCCTCCCCCTGCCCCGGCTACCTACCGCTATGAGGCCGACTCCAAGCTCGTCGGCCAGCTTCACGATCTCTTCTGCAACGTCACCCGTTCTGAGGCGGGCTCCCGCCACTGTGGTTCCCAGGCCCTCGATCTTCTTTACTTGCGCGTCCAGCACCATCCGGGCTTCTCGCTGGTATTGCTCGACCCCTTCTAGGCGACGGGCGGTGTAGTAGGCGTACACGTAAGCTGACTCTGGAAAGACCGTGACAACGTACAGCTCCGAGCCGGTGATCTTGGTCAAGCCAACGGCGGTTGTCATAACTAGCTCGGCGTCTTCCGAGCCGTCCGTTGACAGAAGGATCCTGGCGGGGAAGACGCTCATCGAGTTGCCTCCTCGCTCGACGACATCCTCCCACCACCTTTCTCAGTCGCTGTAGATCTACTCATTTCCCCGTGTGCACTGTATCCTAGAGAAGCGTCCGCGGCATGATCAGGATGGCCCATTTACTTGATCATGGTTGGCCAATATGGCAAGTTCGATCATCTGGTGCGTCCGGCAGCACTCTTGGGCGATCCATCCTCCTCCTCCGACCCAACTAGCTTATGGACTGCATCGACCACGAGAACCGCGGGTATAGCCAGGACGGCCACGGCCCACCCCCACAACGGCGGCGGGGCGTGTCCCAGCAGCGCGGCCAGGGGTGGGATGAAGAGGAAGCCCGCGAGCGCAAGCAGTTCGACGGCTATCGCACCCAGGAGGAGCCGGTTGCTCGTCCAGCCCAAAGAGCCGGGCCAGCGGGTGGTGCTGCGGCAGGCGAAGGCGTTGGCCACCTGGCCGAGGACGACCGCGCTGAAGGCTGCCCCGGAGGCAGCGAGCAGCGCATGCCCGCTGGGGAACTCCGCTCCCGGACGCCAACCAGCGGTAACCAGGGCGACCACAAATGCGAACATCGATACGGCTGCCTCCGTGGGACCGAGTACGCCGAAGACCCGGCGCAGGAGCGGGCCGTTGATCAGGTGTTGCCCCCGTAGCGGCTTCCGGAGGACATCTTTATCGGGCGGCTCCGCCCCCAGGGCCAGGGCTGGAAGGAGGTCGGTGCCGATGTCGATGGCGAGTATCTGCAGGATGCCGATGGCGAGGGGGAACTGTCCCCCTGAGAGGGCCCAAACCACGAAGGGGGTGAGCTCAGGCACATTGCTCGCGAGGATGTAGGTCAAAAAGCGGCGCACGTTTGCGAAGGTTGCGCGGCCCTGCTCCACGGCGGCGACGATGGTCGCGAAGTCGTCGTCGAGCAGCACAAGATCCGCGGCCTCCCGGGCCACATCGGTCCCGGATCTCCCCATCGCGACGCCGATATCCGCCTGCTGGAGGGCGGGGCCGTCGTTGACCCCGTCGCCGGTCATCGCGACGACGTGGCCCCGCGCCTGCAGGGCGCTGGCGATGCGCAGTTTATCCTCCGGCTCTACACGGCTTACGACGATCCCGTCCCGGTCGAGGAGGGCGCCGAGGATCGCCTCGTCTTGGGGCAGGTCGCGGCCCTCAAGGACCATGCCCTCATCTCCGATAAGCCGGACCTCCCGGGCGATGGCCTCGGCGGTGGCGGGGTGGTCGCCGGTCACCATGCCGACCCTTATGCCCGCCCGCCGGCACGCTGCGATCGAGTTCGACGCTGCGGGGCGCGGCGGGTCTTCGAGGCCTACCAACCCGAGGAACTCCAGATCCGTCTCGGCCTCGTCGGCTGCGGCGGAGATCCCGGCCGCCGGCCGCTCGGCGACGGCGATCACGCGCAGTCCCCTCTGCGCCATCTTGCCAAGCGCCTCCGCGGCGCCTGTGGTTTCTAGGCACCGGGGGAGCACGCTGTCCGGCGCCCCCTTGACGAGGAGACGGTCACCCACCACCATCGACATCCGGCGCCTGCGAGGATCGAACGGGAAGCGCTTGGCGGCAGGCGCGCGCTGCTCGTCCACCTCGACGTCGATCCCTAGCCTCCGGGCGAACGCGTCGAGCGCCGCCTCCATGGGGTCGCCGCGGGCTACCCAGCGGTTTCCCTCTTTGATCGCCCTCCCGGTCGAGCACCGGACCGCGGCGTGTGCCAGCCTCCGCAGCGCGGGAAGCGCCTCCTCCGCTGCCTCCACGCTGCCTTCAGGTTCGTATCCGGTCCCGGAGATCCCTGCCCTACCGGCCGGCGTCCACGCCTCGACCACGGACATTTCATTGCGCGTGAGGGTGCCAGTCTTGTCCGTGCAGATGAAGGTAGTCGAACCCAGGGTTTCGACCGAATCCAGATGCCTGACCAGAGCGTGCCGGCCGGCCATGCGCTGGGCGCCCATCGCCAGAGACAGGGTGACGGTCGGGAGCAGCCCCTCCGGCACCAGTGCCACCGTGACGCCGATGGCGAAGAGGAATCCGGAGCTGGCGGGCGTGCCGATGAGCACAGCAGTGATGAAGAACGCCCCGCCGACGCCGACGGCGATCATGGCCACCGTGCGCACCACCCGGTCGAGCTCTTGGGCAAGCGGGGTACGCGGATGCCGACCCGCCCTGGTAAGCTGCGCAATGCTCGCTAGCCTGGTCCCGGTTCCGGTGGCGGTCACGACGGCCACTCCCTCCCCCTCAACGACGAAGGTGCCGGCGAAGGCCGCCTCCTCCGGTTCGACGGAAACCGGCACGCTCTCGCCCGTCAGCGTGGACGTATCTAGGCTCAAAGAGTGTGCCTCAAGCACCCGAAGGTCGGCGGAGATGCGGTCGCCGGAGGAGAGCAGGACGACATCCCCAACCACTAGCTCGCTGGCATCCACCTCGACAGTTCTTCCGTCGCGCAGCACCGTCGCCCTGTGGGGCAGGAGGTCGCGCAGGCGCTCGGCTGCGTGCTCGGCCCTGTATTCCTGAGCGAAAGCGAAGAGGCCGTTGATCACCACGACGATAAAGATGGCGACCCCGAGCTGGGGCATCCCTGCCACGAACGCCAGAGTGCCCGCGACCCACAGCAGAATCGCGAAGAAGTGGACCAACTGTGCCAGGAGCAAACGCCACGCCGGCGGAGGCGGCGAGACGGGCAGGACGTTGGGACCATCACGCTCGAGCCGTGCCGCGGCCTCGGAGGCCCTCAGGCCCCGCCGGGGGTCCGTTGAAGCGATCACCGAAGGCTCGTCACCAGGTTTCACGGGCATGCCCTTGAGCCGAAACCGAGTAAAGTCCTGGTCGCGTCTCGGTACAACTCTCGATGAATAGAAGGGGACCCGGGCTCAGGGCTCGTGTTGGGCCGGTCTCCGAGGGGAAGGTTTCGCTCATATCATTTCTCTCGTTCCCCGCGGACGACCAAGACCGGGCAGAGAACCGAGCTCGAGACGCTGCCCATGAGCATCCTCCCCTGCCCCGGCTTCCCAGCTCCGACTATCAGCCCAAGCCCTCTGCTGCTGGCGATGAGTAACCCTGCTCTTGGCACTTCTATGAGGTCGAGGTCCTCCTTCACCGTTGCTCGCGGCGAGCTCGGCCTCTCCGGAACCGTCGGTGGCCAACAGGATCCTGGTCGAGAAGATGCTCATAGGCTTGGCCTTTTCGACAAAGGTCCTCCCGCCTCGACCCTCATCTTAGCGAAAGGCTCAGGCACCAAGCAAGGATCCCTACCTGCGCTGTCGTACTCCACAGGCGCCTGTGTAGTCCAGGGTGGTAGGGGTTCGTCAAGCTCTCGCCAGCCACCTGCCACGAACAGCATCATCCCGGCGACAGCCAGCGCCACCATTAGCACGATGAGAATCACCGCTAGCAACCGGGATAGCAACGTGGACCCTACCCGCCGCAGACGTGAGACGACCACGATGGTCGTTCGGATGGCTGTAGAGCGTCTACGGTGAATGGACGAAAATCTGCCCTAATGGGCACGTCCGAGCCGGGGGCCTGGAGCACAGGAGCCATCCTCACCGACGAACCCTCACAGTGTCCTGCGCAGTGCTGCTCCAATAGCGGTGCTTCCAGATCCGCTCTCCGACGGCTCCGCTGCCTCTCCCTGTCCTGCTGTATGCGATCCCTGAGACAGCCTTCCACGTATTCGCCATCTGCCTCGATCGTCGGGAAGGGCTTGGCAAGGTCTTGTCCGTCCCTGAGGCCATCGGTGTACAGGTCCATGCTTCTCCTCCTTCTCCCGGCGCCTCCCTGGCTCTCACTACCGAGCTTTCCACAAGGGTAGTCGCAAGCGCTCGTTCGCTGATGACCTACCTTGGCCATCTCGTTGGTCAATCTTGACCATCACATTGGGCCACTTTGCCCACGAGAGGCTTGTTCCTTAGCGGTACAGTTAATAAAAAGCCAAGGAGAGCGACGAGAAACCATGGAGCAAACACTCCTCACCGGGTCCGCCAACCCGCGGCTGGCCGAGATCCTTGTTGCCGAGCTCGGTACTCCTCTGAGTGCGGTCGACATCGACCGGTTCCCCGACGGCGAGTTGCACGTCGAGATCCAGGAGAGCGTGCGCGGGCACGACGTCTACCTGATCCAACCCACGAGCCCGCCTGCGGAGGGCCATCTGTTCGAGCTCCTCATGCTGGCCGACGCCGCCAACCGGGCAGGAGCGGCTCGCCTGACGGCCGTCATCCCATACCTGGGCTACGCCCGCCAGGACAGGAGAGTATCGGGGAGGGAAGCGGTCGGGGCGCGGCTGGTTGCGGACCTGATCGGGGCCGGAGGGTTGGTGCAGCGGGTTGTCGTCGTGGATGTCCACTCGCCCGCCATCGAAGGGTTTTTCGGTGCTCCGCTGGAGCACCTGAGCGCCATGTCCCTGCTCGTGGAGTCCGTCCGGAGGCAAGCTACCCGGAGGAGCGTGATCGTCGCCCCAGACCTGGGAGCAGCGAAGCTAGCCGAGAGATACGCAAAATTGCTCGAACTCCCCGTAGCCATAGTGCACAAGACCCGTTTGAGCGGCTCGGAGGTGAGCGTGCGGAGGTTGACAGGCGATGTTCGGGGCAGGACACCGATCATAGTGGACGACATGATCAGCACGGGGGGAACCGTCGAAGCAGCCGTAGGCACCCTTCTCTCCGAAGGTTGCGAGCCCAATATCACGGTCGTGGCCAGCCACGGTCTGTTCGTCGGGCCGGCGGAGGAGCGCCTGAGCACCGCGCCGGTCCGGCGGCTCATCGTGACGGACAGCGTGGCAACGCCGCAAGGGTTGGAGTTGCCCCTTGAGGTCGTCGGCTTGGCACCTCTCCTGGCTGAAGCCGTAGACCGTTTGCACAACAACCGTTCGCTCGATGACCTTCTTACGCACGCTTGAACGGCGAGCCCTGTTCCGCCCAGCGCGGACTACGCTTCCGCAGCCCAGCGAACGAGGGTGTTAGCACCCTAGAGAAGTTGGTGGAAACGTCGCGGGGGCGAGCCGTCCAAACGAGGTCCCACGCTCCTGAGCCCTCATCACGATCATTCCTGACCACCCTGGTTGGGCCAAATGGACCTCGGGCGCATCAGGACCCGCGTCGGGGCCCGGACTCGCTCCAACACGTGCCAGATTGCTCCCTGGTCTTGCTACAGCCTTCCGCGTGGACCCCGTGCGGTTACCCGGAGGGAGGCTCTCCGGCCAGACTCGAGTGGCTGGCTTCCTTGATCATCACGTGCTCGACGCTCGACCATGGGAAGAGCCTGTAGCCTGTGGCATCGCCGTCAGGGTCGCCGCGAAGGTCGAGCAAGAGTCCCAAGCCATCGTGGTCGCACACGTACCCCGACGATTTCCCGCCACCCGTGGCAGTCACCGTCATGAGCGTGCCCCTCCTGAGAATGTCGCCCATCATTGGGGCCTCTTGATGCCACCTGTGGAGATCGGGCTCCCGCCCCTCTAGGGTTCGTTCGTCGCCCATAGCGCTCCTTTCACAGTCTCTAGACACGCGACAGGCGCAAGACCTGTTCCTCCAACCTGCTGCAAGCTTCCCCTACCAAACCCACTCTTTCA
>JARDZQ010000125.1 GCA_029240775.1 Rubrobacteraceae bacterium
GCCCGTCCTCGATCTCGATGATGTTGTAGCAGGGACGTGTGTTGCCGCGCAGGCGCGTCGTTGAGGCGGTGCCCGCGTTCACGATGAACATGTCCTCCAGCTTCCACGAGTAGGGCACGTGCTTGTGGCCGGAGAGGACTAGGTCGACCCCGAGGTCGTTCAAAAGCTCCAGCACATCGCCGGCGTCGAAGATGATGTTCCGCTCGCGCCCCGTGCCGGGGATCGGGATCAGGTGGTGGTGGATGACGAAGATCTTGAGCCTCGCGTCGGAGGGCGCGAACGACTGGCGGATGAACTCGTAGTGCTCGCGGCCTACCCGGCCGTCGTTGAGGTCGGGCTCCGAGGAGTCGATACCGACCATCACGGCGTCCTGGAAGTCTATGCACGAGTAGCGTTCCCCGAAGAGCCTCTCGAAGTGGACGTAGCCGACGTTGCGCGAGTCGTGGTTGCCGGGGATGATCATGACGTTCTCGCACCTGAAGCGGCGGATGTACTCCGCCGCCGTCTCGAACTCCTGGCGGTAGCCCGCGTCCGTCAGGTCGCCGGAGACCACCACCGCCGTCGGCTCCATGTCGTTGATCTCGAGGATCGAACGCTCCAGAAGATCCGGTATGAACTTCGGGTTACCGCAGTGGATGTCCGAGATCTGGCAGATCGTCAACCGGCCTTGCGTGCTCATGACCTCCCCGGTCTTCTCGCCAAGAAATCGCCGCAAAGAGTATACCAGAGCGCTGCTCCCTGCCGGCTCACCCCGGCTTGCGTCGCGCGAGTAGCTCGCGAGAGTAATCCGCGTCGGTCACGGGAACGAAGCGCTCCAGACCAAACTCGGAGAGGGTGCGCCGGGTGCGTGGGTTTCTCTCCAGCGCCAGGAGGCTGGCCCGCATCTCCTCTTTCAGCTCCGCAGGTAACGCGGAGCGGATGACTATGGGCTGGATCGGGTACGGTCCCCAGGCCTCGATCACGCGCAACCTCTCGCGGAGATCCGGAACCTCCCGAACTCGCATGTTCAACACGTTTGAGTCGATGGCCGCCGCGTCCGCCTCGCCCTGGATTACCGCCTCTATGGAGTTGAGGTGGGAGCCCGAGCGAAACACGCGACCGAAGAAATCCTCTCCGGCGCCTATCTCCGCCAGCTTGTTCAAGACGCTGTAATAGCCGCTCAGCGAGCACACGTCGTTATAGGCCCAGGACCGGCCTCGAAGCTCGGTGAACGACAGGGTCGGATCTTCTCTACGCACCACGACATCGCAGAAGTAGACAGGCCTCCCCGCGGTTCGCGTGTCTCTGAAGACGGGAGCGACGCCGAGCAACTCCACGGGGGGCGGCCTCGCGTCTCGCAGCCAGACGAACGACGGCGAACACATGAACCCCACGTCGACCTCGTCCCTGGAGAAAGGGTCTGCTGTTCCCTTCTCCGGGCCTGAGACTCGCGCCTCTACCCGGAGCGAAGTCCGCTCGCAGCCCAGCGTCCGCCGCACGTGGTCGACGATCGCCTCGAAAAAGCTCTGCGGGATACCCGGAGACAGGTAGGTGACGAAGCGAAGCTCTCCAGAGTATTCAGCCATGCACTCACATCTTCTCGGGCGCGTTTACCCCCAGAAGGTCCAGGCCCACAGCGAGCACCGTCCTGGTCGCTGCGCACAGCGCGAGCCTCTGGGTCCGCACCTCATCATCTTCTACCAGGACCCTGTGCACGGTGTAGAACTGGTGGAAGCGGGTAGCCAGCGTCTCGAGATAAGTTGGGACCGGATGCACCTCACGACGGTAGGCAGCGTTCTGGACGATACGCGGAAAGTCCAGAAGCTCGAGGGCGAGGAGCCGCTCCTCGGGCGCGATCTCTCCGGCCGGGACCTCCCCCACCTCCTCCGGGCTCGTCCCGGCCCGCTCGAAGATACTCGAGATGCGGGCGTGCGCGTACTGCACGTAGAAGACGGGGTTCTCGTCGGACTGGCGGATGGCGAGGTCGAGGTCGAAGTTCATCTCGGTCTTGTGCGAGGACCGCACGTAGAAGTAGCGCGCCACGTCCGCTCCGACCTCGTCGAGCAGCTCGTCGAATGTGACGAAGGTGCCCGCGCGTTTGCTCACCTTGACCTGCTCGCCGGCGCGTATGAGCTTGACGAGCCGGATCAACTCCACGTCGAGAAACTCTCTGGGTAGTCCCAGGGCCACGAGCCCCGCCCTGATGCGCGGCGGGTAACCTGCATGGTCAGCGCCGAGCACGTCCACCGCGGTCCTGAAACCGCGCTCCCACTTGTCGCGGTGGTAGGCGAGATCGGGCGCCATGTAGGTGTAGGTGCCGTCCCTCTTGACGAGCACCCTGTCCTTGTCGTCCCCGAATCTGGAGGACGCAAGCCACAGAGCGCCCTCGCTCTCGTAGGCGTGCCCGCGCTCCCTGAGCTCCTCCAGCACCTCCTCCACGGCCCCCGACTCGTAGAGGCTCTTCTCGTTGAAGTAGCTGTCGAAGTGGACGCGCGCGCGTCCGAGCGTTCGCTTGATGTCCTCCATGCACCAGCTCGTGGCGAACGCGCCGATCTCCGGCAGCGCCTTCTCGGGCGCCATGTCGAGGTAACGGTGGCCGTGCTCCTCAGACATGGCCCTAGCTATCTCTCCGACGTACTCGCCGCGGTAGAGCGCCTCGGGATCGGTGACGGGCCATTCCCGCTCGTAAAGCTCCCCGTAGCGGGCGGCGACGGACTCTGCGAGAAGACGGATCTGGTTCCCCCCGTCGTTGAAGTAGTACTCGCGCGCGACGACCCTGCCCGCCGCCTGCAGGATCCTGGCGAGCGAGTCCCCGTACGCCGCGTGCCGTCCGTGCGCCACCGTCATGGGTCCCGTAGGATTGGCGCTGACAAACTCGAGTTGCATGGGATGGCCGGAAGGCTCCAGTCTCCCGTACCGCCGTCCCTCCCGCAGCACAGCCCGGATCTCCTCCCACACAGCCTCAGGCGAGAGCCAGAAGTTGACGAAGCCCGGCCCCGCGACCTCGGCCTTGCGTACGAAGGGCGCGTCGAGCGCCTCGACGAGTCTCTCCGCTACCTCCCGCGGGTTCCGCTTGAAGGTGCGGGCGTTGGCAAGGGCTACGTTGGTCGCGAAGTCCCCGTGACTCGGGTCGTTGGGCCGCTCGACGTGGACGCCGTCAAGCTCGATGCCGTAGGCACCGCGCACCGCCTCGCGCACCGCACCGGCCAGCCGCTCCTCGAAGCTCATCCCTCCTCCCAGATAAGCTCGCCGAGCAGCCGCCGGTTTTCGCCCGCAAGCCGCTCCGTCTCCGCCCGGTCATGCTCGAAACGGACCTCGAAGACGTCCCCCGCCGACGCCCCCTCAGGCAAGAGCTCGCGCGGCGCGTCGAAGCTGCGCGCGCCATCGGGATATAGCAGCAGGACAGCCCACCCTCCGTCCTCGAACCTGTCAATCTGCACGCGCATATATGTGATTGTAGCAGTCAGCAATCAAGATTCAGCTTTCAGCTTTTCGGCTTGATGTGGCGCCTCTCGGTGAAAGCAGCTCTCGCACGATGCAACAACTCCGTAAGCCGAAGAGGGAGCTACCACCTTATCGGATCTATGTCTCGGCACGACCATCTCTGCTGATGGCTGACAGCTGCGTTGCTACCAATGATACTTCTCCCCGCGTTCTATCTTGACGGCCCTGTAGAGCTGCTCCAGGAGGACGATCCGGGCCACGGCGTGGGGAAGCGTGATGTCTCCCAGGGACAGGCGTTCGTCAGCTCTCTGGAGCGCCGCCGGGGAGAGGCCGAGCGGGCCGCCGAGGACGAAGGCTACGTGGCTGCGGCCGGAGACGCCCAGAGAGGAGAGCTTTTGGGCGAGCTCTTTGGAGGAGACGGGCTTTCCCCGCCCGCGGTCGAGGGCGATCACGTGTGCTCCGGCGGGCAGGCGCTTGAGCAGGCGTTGTCCCTCGGCGGCCAGCACCTCTTCCCGGGAGTGGCGGTTCATGTCTACTTCTGGGACCTCGATCGTTTCGACGGGGAAGTAGCGCCGCAGGCGTTTCAGGTAGTCGTCGCAGCCCGCTGCGGCCCAGCCCTTAAGCCTTCCGACCGCCACGACGGTGGAGCGCCGGATCACTCGATCTCGAAAAGTTGCCGGCCTTCGACGGCGTAGCGGTAGAGGTATTCGGGGATCTCGAGCGGCGTCCCCACCTCCACCCAGGGCGTCGGGTGACCCGCGATGGCGGCCCGGACCCGGATCGTGCCGTGACCCGCCTCCCTGAGCGCCTTGTGCACGGTACCGCAGGCGCGGGCAGGCGAGTTGTTCGTCTTCGAGAGGTGAGCCAGGACGAGGTCCTTGAGGCCGTGCGGCGCGAGCGCCAGCGCCGCCTCAGCCGCCTGGCGGTTCGAGAGGTGTCCGTCCCTAGAAGAGATCCTGCGCTTAAGCCGCGCCGAGTATGGTCCGCCGCGCAGCCAGACCGGGTCGTGGTTGGCCTCGAGCACCACCGTATCGGCCCCGCGCATGCGCCGCAACACCTCGGGTCCAGCCTCCCCGAGGTCGGTGGCCATCGCGACGTCGCGCTCGCCATCCGAGAGACGCAGACCATAGGTCAGGGAGTCGTGCGGGACCTCGAAAAAGGTCGCGGAGAGACCGCAGACCTCGAAGGCTTCCTCCGGCGGGACCCTCGTCGCCCCGAGCCGTTCTCCTGCGCCGGGGGCCGCGAAGACCTCCACGCCGCGCTCGCGCACCAGGGAGCGGACGCCCGAGGTGTGGTCCGCGTGGCCGTGGGTCACCAGCACGGCGCCGATGTCGTCGAGGCTACGGCCGATGTGGGCGAGGAGACTCTCGATGCGCCGGCACGGGAGGCCAGCGTCCACCAGGAGGCCGCCTTCCACTGACTCTATATACGTCGCGTTGCCCGAGCTACCGCTCGAGAGGACACTCAGCCGCAAGCTATTCCTTGATCCGGTTCGTGAGGCCGACCGGTAGCCCGTGATCGCACCCAAAGATATTAGCATGACCGCAGTCCGCTCAGGCCGGCACCTCGACAAGCTCTCCCAGGAAGATAAGGTGTCTCTCGTAGTTCGGCAAGGTGCAAGATGAGCGACTCGTCTTCGACCGCCTTCACCACCTCGGCGCTCTCCGGGCTGATCTGGCGCGGGGGATATACCGTAGAATCCGGGTATGGTGGACAGGGGAAGACAGTATCTGCTTCTCGCGGACGAGGAGTTGATCTCCCTCGCCGGTCAGGGTGAGGCGCAGGCGTTCGCCGTGCTCTACGACCGTCACAGCCGGGCGGCCTATTCGCTGGCCTACCGCATGATGGGTGAGAAGCAGGCGGCCGAGGACCTTGTGCAGGACGGTTTCCTCAAGGTCTGGCGGGGTGCTGAGGGCTACCGGGTGGAGCGAGGCAGCGTGCGCACCTGGATCCTCTCCATAGTCCACAACCGCGGCATAGACCAGCTGCGCTCGACAGCCAGCCGCCGTAGGACGCAGGAGAAGGTCGAAGCCTCAGCTCCTGTGTCCCAGCCGAGCGAGGCGTTCGCCGAGACCTGGCGCAACTCCCAGCGCGAGCAGGTACGCGAGGCGCTCGGGACGCTTCCCCAGGAGCAGCTGAGGATCCTGGAGCTCGCGTACTTCTCCGGCTACACCCACGTGGAGATCGCCGAGCTTCTCGGCCTACCGCTGGGAACGGTGAAGGGCCGGATGCGGCTGGGCCTGAAAAAGGTAAGAGACTACTTCGACTCCGCAGACGTGGCGGTACCGAGATGAACCACGAGCGCTTCGACGAACTCAAAGACGCCTACGTCCTCGGCGCCCTGCCCGACGAGGAGCGGCACGAGCTCGAGGCTTACCTCGCGGAGCACCCCGAACACCAGGCCGAGGTAGACGAGCTGAGCACCTTCGCCGGCTTGCTGGCGCTCTCCCCCCGGGAACAGGACCCGCCTCCGGAGCTCCGCCGGAACATCATGCGCGTCGTCGAGGCCGAGGCGCAGCCTCCCGCCAGGAGCGGGCCCCGCTTCGCCGGGCTCGGGGAGTTCTTCAGCCTCCAGAACCTGGCGCTCGGGGCGGCTGCCCTGCTCATCATCGGGCTCTTCTCCTGGAACATGC
>JARDZQ010000126.1 GCA_029240775.1 Rubrobacteraceae bacterium
CGTGGTGTGCGAGCGCTACCTCGACTCCAGCCTGGCCTACCAGGGCTACGGCAGGGGGCTCGGTGTGGGGGCCGTGCGCGAGCTCAACGCCTGGGCTGTGGGAGCGGTCGTCCCTGACAAGACCTTCTATTTGCGTATCGGGGTGGAGGAGAGGGCCCGGCGGGTACGCAAGCTCAGGGCTTCGCTCGACAGGATCGAGAAGGTCGGCGACGAGTTCTGGCGGCGCGTCGAAGAAGGGTTCGAAGAGCTCATCCGGCTCGATCCACATCGCATCGAGGTCCTCGATGGGGAGCGCCCCCCCGAGGAGCTGGCGGAGCTGGTGGTGGGGGAGATCCGGAGCCTCCGGTACACTCGTGGTGGCGATGGATAGGGAAGCGACCTTCGCGGGCATACTGGGCAACGAGGCGGCCCTGCGGCTGCTGAAGAGAGCCCTGATCGGCGGCGAGGTCTCCCACGCCTACCTGTTCTACGGGCCGCCCGGGGTGGGCAAGCGGACCGTGGCGCGGAGCCTCGGGGCGGCGCTGGTGGCGGGCGGGGACGGCGCCGCCGAAGGGCGGGCGCGGCGCGGGCTGCACCCGGATCTCTCGGAGGTCGAGCCGGAGGGGGTCTTTACGACGATAGGTCAGGTCCGCGAGGTCGTGCGCCTAGCCGCGAGCCGGCCTTTCGAGGGAGCGCGGCGCGTCTTCATCCTGCAGGCCGACACGCTCAACGTGCAGGCGGCGAACGCGCTCTTGAAGACGCTCGAGGAGCCGGAGGGCGAGGCGGTCTTCGTGCTGCTCGCGGCCTCGCGCGAGGGCGTTCTGCCCACGATCCTCTCACGAGCACAGGCGATACGCTTCAACCCGGTCCCCCAGAGGGAGGTGGCCGGGTTCCTGGCAAAGCGCGCCGCGGCAGAGCCCGAGCTCGCCGCGGCGCTGGGGCGGGGAAGCGTCGGCCTCTCGCTGCGCTACGCGGAAGAGCCCGAGCTCGGGGAGCTGCGGGACGCCGTCTTCGAGGCGGAGCTGCGGGACGCCGTCTTCGAGGCCGGGTTCTCCCTGGCCGGGGACTTCGAAGAACGCACCCGTATGGCAGGCGAGATAACGGCGCGGGCCGAGGCCGTAGGGGCCGCGAGGGAGGCGGCGTATCTGGAGGAGATAGAGGAGCCGGACCGGCGCGCCAGGGAGGGAGCCAAGCGCGCGGGCCGGGCGGCGCGAGACGGCGCGGTGCACGAGGCGCTGGAGCTGCTCGCGCTCGCGTACAGGGACGCGGCGGCCATCGAGGCCGGAGCGCCCGAGCTCGTGGCCAACGCCGACCGGGTAGAGGAGATCCGTCGCGAAGTGGAGGAGAATCCCGGGGCGGACTGGGCGGGAGCGGCGCTGGCTCTGGGGGAAGTGCGCGTGGCGCTTGCGTATAATGTCTCCCCGGAGGCGATCCTGGAGGTGGCGTTATCGCAGATACGGCGGAACATACTCGCACCCTCCCCCGGCTTGTAGACGTCCGCATCCCCGGCTGGACCACGCCGAGGCTCTGCTACGCCAGGGAGCTCGACCTCAGGGTCGGATACAAGGTAGTCGTCGCGACCGAGGTGGGGGAGTTCGTCGGGCGCGTAGCCCTGACGCCGCGACGCCGCGAAGCGTACACCGAGCCCTACGACATCGTCCGCCTCGTCACCGAGGAAGATGCGAGGGAGGACGACGCGAACAGGGAGCGGGGGCGCGAGATCCGCAACGAGGCCCAGAAGCTCGCGCGCGACCACGGGATAGAGAAGGTCCAGTTCATAGGCTGCGACGTCTCTCTGGACGGGCGCTACGTCGAGGTCAAGTACCAAACCGAAGAGCAGAACCCCAATCTCGATCCGGTCAAAGAGGGGCTCGAGCGTCTCTACAACGTCAGGATCTCACTGCGGCGGTTCCGCTTTATCGAGCGCTCGGGGGACGCGAGCGGGTGCGACACGTGCGGGTTGCCGCTGTGCTGCGCGACTTGGAGCGGGGCGCGCAGCATGGGACCGGTCAACGTGCGGCTCGCCAAGCAGCAGGGCGTCACCCCGAACGAGAAGATCATGGGCTGCTGCGGCGAGGTGAAGTGCTGTGTGCGCTACGAGCACGACGTCTACAAGGAGTTCAAGGAGCGCGCGCCGTTCAAGAACTCGACCGTGAGGCTCGGCGAGCGCGAGGGCAAGGTCGTGGACTACTCGATGGTGAAGGACTCGGTCTTCGTGCGCTTCGGCCCCAACCGCGCCGACCAGGAGCTCGTCCCCCTCGGGCGCCTCGCCCGCGACAACCCCGATGTCATCCCCGCGGACCCCGAGGACTGGGAACTGCCGGAGTCCCAGGACTCCTGAAGCCACGTGTTCGGTAACCTCTGCGATGTGCCGGGCGTGCTCGTCGGTCATGCCACCGACCCGGAGGCCCTCACCGGCTGCACGGCGATAATCTTCGAGGAGCCCGCCGTCGTCAGCGTGGACGTGCGCGGCTCCTCCCCAGGCACCCGGGAGACGGACCGCCTCGGTCCTCACGGCACGTTGAGGCGGACGCACGCGATACTCCTGACCGGAGGGAGCGCCTTCGGCCTCGCCGCCGCCGAGGGAGTGGTTCGCTTTCTGGAGGAGAACGAGGTCGGCCTCGACATAGGGGTCGCCCGCATCCCGCTCGTCTCGGCCGCTGTGCTCTTCGACCTCGTCGTCGGCGACCCGGCGGTCCGGCCAGGGCCCGAGATGGGTTACGAAGCCGCAGCCGCAGCGAAGAGCGCGGACTTCGCCCAGGGGAGCGTCGGCGCGGGCACAGGCGCGACCGTCGGCAAGGTCCTCGGGCTGGAGGGGGCGATGAAGGGTGGCGTGGGGAGCGCTTCGGTAGCCCTCGAAGGGGACCTCGTCGTCGGCGCTCTGGCAGCCGTCAACGCCTTCGGGCACATCCGCGACCCCCAGACGGGGCGAGTGATCGCCGGCCCCAGGCAAGAGGACGGCACTCTAGGCGATACGGTCGAGCTCCTCCCGGAGGCCGTCGCGCGCATGGGGTGGGGAGAGAACACTACTCTAGGCATCGTCGCAACCAACGCCGCACTCTCGAAGCGCGCCGCCAACAAGGTCGCCCAGATGGCCCACGATGGCCTCGCGCGCGCCGTAGAGCCCGTGCACACCACCGTCGACGGAGACGTAGTCTTCGCCGCCTCGGCCGGCGAGGTCGAGGCCGCGACCGACATCGTCGGCGCGTGGGGGGCACGCGCTATGCAGGAGGCCATCCTGCGCGCCGTCCGGGTTGCGAAAGGGGTTCCCGGTATACCCTCGCTCTCCCAGTACGAGGGCAAGGAATAGGCTCTTCGGCGTGAGAAGCGGCCCGGCCCCCGAGAGGGTCGGACCGTAATATCCGGGATTAGCCTCCGGCGCCGTCGGGGACGAGGATGCCGCGTCCCTGGAGGTTGCCGTTGTTCAGGTCCTGGATCGCGTCGTTTATCGCGTCGAGCGGGTAGGTCGAGGTGTGCAGCGTGACGAGACCTCGCGCGGTCAGGATCATCAGCTCGGCGAGGTCGTTGTAGGTGCCGACCAGGTTCCCGCTTATGCTGCGCTCGGTGGAGATTATGTCTATGGTCGGGACCTCGACCGTGCCGCCGTAGCCGATGACGTAGTGGTAGCCGCCCTGTCGGGTCATCTGCCACGCGTCGTCCTCTGCGCCCCGCTCGCCGACGTAGTCGAAGACGACCTCCGCTCCCTTGCCGTCGGTCATCTCCAGCACAGTGTCAACGTAGCCGCTCTCGACCTTCACCGTCTCGTCCGCGCCCCACTCTCTGGCGAGCTCGAGCGCCTTCTCGTTCGGGTCGGTGACGATGATCTCCGCGGGCGTGAGCGCCTTGAGGCACTGGATGCCAATGTGCCCAAGGCCCCCCGCGCCGATGACCACCGCCTTCGTGCCCGCGTAGAGGTGGGGCACGGACTTGCGCACGGCATGGTAGGCGGTCAGGCCAGCGTCGGCCAGCGCCGCTACGTCCTTCGGCTCGAGGACCGGGTCGAGCTTCACGACCGCGCGGGCGTTCGTTATAAGTAGGTCGGCGAAGCCGCCGTCGCGGGAGAGGCCAGGGAACTCGCCGTTCTCGCAGTGCATGTCGTCGCCGGCCCGGCACGCGCGGCACAGGCCACACGTCATCAGCGGGTGGCAGATCACGGTATCTCCGACCTCGACGTTCGTCACCGCCGGGCCGACCTCCTCGACCCAGCCCGAGTTCTCGTGGCCGAGGATGTAGGGCAGCAACGAACCGTCCGGGTCCTGGATGGGCTTCCACTGGCCCTCGATCACGTGTATGTCCGTGCGGCAAAGTCCTGCGGCCCCGACGCGCACGATCACGTCCAGGGGACCTTCGATCCTGGGCTCGTCCACCTCCTCCACGGTCAGGCTATCCTGTGGAATGCTCTCGTCGTACCTGTGCAACCGCGCTGCTTTCACAGCTTCACCCCTTCTTTCTCTCCCCGGCCGTAGCGCGTCGCGAGCAGGCCCCGGCACAGCTCCGCGTTTCCCTCGATGCTCACCCCTACCGTCCGGGCGAACCGGAGGTGCTGGACGACGGCGTCTCCGGGCACCCTCTTGCCGTCCGGATCGACCAGCAGAGGAGCCTCCGGTGAGATGTCCAGCCCCAGCTCCACCCGGCGTTCCAGGTACTTCTCGAATGTCTCCGAAGGTGGCACCTCCCCGAGCCGCGTCTCCGCAAGCTGCTCGGGGGAGCGGCCCTGCGCGAGGAGCGCCCGGCACAGCTTCTCCTGGCGGGCAACGAAGGACTTGCGGCGGAAGATGGTGCGCAGCTCTTCGAGGTCCGGGCTCTCGGTCTCGTCCGGGAAGGCGCCGTCGAAGCCCTTCTCCTCGTTCACGCCGCCATTGATCTCGTCTGAGGCGTAGTGGTCGTCGAGCACGACCCACGCTCGCGTGACGCCGGGCACGGAGAGGACGGCCTCCCTGGCGTCCGCAACCATCAGGTAGGCGAAGTTCGGGGCACAGAAGTAGGTCGGGAGGCGCAGCCGGACGAAGACTCCGTCTCCCTCTATCTCCAGCTCCGAGACGAAGCCGAGGTCCGTTATGGGCTCGTCAAGCTCGGGGTCCCGGACGTCCGAGAGGGCGTCCAGGACCTCTGTGTGGTTCGTCATGAGACGGTGGGTTCGACGGACTGGGCGTCCGTCTCCGCCTCGGGCAGCCGGAGCGCGGGCGGGACCTCGATATCGTACAACCGGGCGGCGTTCAGACCGAGGATCTTCTTCTTCCCCTCGGTCGAGAGGCGGGGGAAGTCGTCGAACTCGTGCCCTTGCGGGTAGTCCCAATCGACGAACATCTCGACCTGCCACTTCGGGTGCCAGATCGCGTAGTCGCTGGCCCAGATCATCTTGTCCTCGCCGACCCAGAACAGCAGCTCGCCCATGACCTTCGAGAAGAAGCGAGGGCGGCTGTGCATCAGCGCGCCCAGCACGACGGAGAGGCCGGCGTACACGTTCGGCTCCTGCGTGGCCATGAAGCAGAAGTCCTCGATGCGGGGCAACCCGACGTGCTCGACGATGAAGTTCAGGTTCGGGAAAGACGTGGCCGCGTCGTCCACGTCTTTGGGATCGAACGCGTCCTTGTTCAGAGGCCAGATCGTCGGCCCCTTGTGGACGTGGATGTTGATGATGCCCAGCTCCTCGCACTTCTCCAGGTAACGACTGGCCTCGGGGTCCTTGAGGCTCCAACCCTTCGAGCCGTTGTGCCACTCCGCAGTGTAGAGCTTGACGCCTTTGAAGCCGTACCTCCTGTGCTTGCGCTCGAGCTCCTCGAGCCCCTCCTCGCCGTCCCTGGGGTCGAAGCGGCTGTTCAGGATAAACTTATCGGGGTACTTCTCCGCGAGGACGGCGTCCTGCTCGGTCGTGTTGAAGCCCTCTCTGTACCACGCCTTCAGGTAGGTGGGCAGGAAGATCGCCACGTCCACGTACCCGTCCTCGAAGAGGTCCTTCATCATCGTCTCTTCCGAGTACTTCTGGTACTTCTCCATCGGCCAGTAGTACTCCTCCGGACCGAGCTGATGGTAGCCGTAGAAACACTCGATCCAGCCCTTCGCGTACTGCTCCTGGCCCTCGATCCAGTTCTCCGGGCTGGCGTCCCAGTAGTGGACGTGCCCGTCCACCACGAAATACTTCTCGCCATCCTTCTCGTACAAGGGATCTCCTTTCCCCACAAAGAGGTTGATGAGCCTATCTCTTCAAGAAACGAACCCGCCTGTTCCGCCTCCTTCCCCGCTTTACCGCGTCTTCTTCCTCAGGAAGCGGTACTCAGCCTCTCGCGCGTCTCCTCCACGTCCATCCCAGAAAGGCGCAGCAGGTTCTCGCCCAGGATCTTGCGCTTCGCCTGTTCGGTGAGCTGCGGGTAGCCGTAGCCCTCGACTAGGTCCTGCGGGAGCTCAAAGTTCCAGAAGGCCGCTGTAGCCCACTTGGGGTGGAAGAGGGGAGCTTCCGAGCCGTAGATGATCTTGTCCTCGCCGCACCAGAACAGGAGCTTGCCGAGCCACTCGGCGAACTGCCGTGGCGCACGCACGACGAAGTTGACCGTGGCCGCTATGGAGGCGTACAGATTCGGGTACCTGACGAGCTGCCAGCATGTCTCGTCTATGAAAGGCAGCCCGACGTGGAAGATGACGAAGTTTATGTCGGGGAAGTTCGCCGCCGCTCCGTCCATGTCCCACGTGTGCGTCACCTCGATGGGCTGCGGACCAAGCGGTAAGCCTTTGTGCACTCCGACCAGGTTGATCCCCAGCTCCTGCGCCTTCTCGAATACGGGGAAGGCGACCTGTGGATCGTCCATCCGCCAGGGGAAAGGCTCTCCGTAATCGTAACGGACATTGTAGAATTTGAAGGCCGTAGCCCCGTACTCGTTGACCTGCACCTCCATCTGCTCCAGGGCCTTGCGCCCCTCAAGAGGGTTGACCGTGCCCCAGAAGACCGTCCGGTCGGGGTTCTCGTCGCGCAGCTCGGCGCAGCGCTCCCAGGGGGA
>JARDZQ010000532.1 GCA_029240775.1 Rubrobacteraceae bacterium
CAGTAACTCTCGGCGCCGTCGTCGCGTGGCTCTATCTTCGCCAACGCTTCGTTGCGCGGCACGTGGTAGACGATCGTAAGCAGAATCATGCCTACGAGGTAGACCGCGCTGCCGGAGAGGAGGTACGGGGCAGAGCGTTCGTCCCACGCCAGGAGCGCCCGAACCGCCAGAGCGCCACAAACCGCCGCGGTTCCGAAGAGCACCGTCATGAACGCGGGGGTGACCGCCGCCACGTTGATAGCCTGCATCGCGGCGATGCCCTCCGCCGGCTTCAACCGCTTCAGCGCCGGCATCACGAAGGCCGAGAAGGCGAAGAAGACACCGGCCACCAGCCCACAACCGAGGGCGCTCGCAAGCGTCGCGAGGTAGAGGACCCAGCTCATCGTGTGCTGTCCCAGACGCCGGTTGCGGCAGAGTCCCGGGCGTAGTCGCTGAAGTCCCTGGGCTCACGGCCTAAAGCGCGCCGGAGACCGTCGGTGAGGTAGGCGTTGCGGCCGTCGAGAACCTCGGTGAACAGGTAAGTGAGCAGCTGGGTAACTTCGGGCGGTACCCCCTCCCTGTCGAGCGCGGAGGCGAACTCCGCCACGGAGACGAGCACGTAACGGATCTTGCGACCGATCGCCCGGGAGATCTCCTCGACCGCCTCCCCGAAGGTCAATAACCTAGGACCGGTCAGCTCGTAGAGCTCGCCCGCGTGCCCTTCCTGCGTAAGCGCCGCTACCGCAACGTCGCCTATGTCCTCGACGTCAACGAACGGCTCCGCCTTGGGTATGGGGTTGATGACGCGGCCTAGCGACCGTTTGAGGCTTTGAGGGTTGGGGAGTCGGGGAATCCCGCCAAGCACCCCTAAGAACCTAGAAACCCATCAACCTCAAAACCTCTTCACCGAAATCTCGTACATTCCGCAAACCGCTTTAGATCAGATCCAGCTCCCTGGCGCGCGCAAGGGCTTGCGTGCGGCTATGGGCGTCGAGCTTGCGGTAGGCGTTGTTGATGTGGGTCTTTACGGTGCCCACGCTGACGAAGAGCTCGGAGGAGATCTGACGGTTCGTCTTGCCGGCGGCTATGAGCTGGAGGACTTCGAGCTCTCGCTCGCTCAGGGGTTCGGGAAGCCCTGCGGCGGGCAACCCGGCGCCCGAAGCGTCCCGCTCCAGCGCCGCAAGTAGCTTCCTGAGGTAGTGTGCCGGAATGCGGTCTGACGATTCGAGGCGTCCCCTCTGCCGAGCATCGAGCACCCCGGAGAGGAGCTCGGCCATCCCAGAACGATGGCCTCTGCCAGGGTACTCACGGCACGCTCTCTCTCGTCCTTCGCTCGCAGAGCCAGCGCTTGCAGAGCCAGTATCTCTATCGTCCTACCCGCTGATTGTACCGTCTCTTGAAGCTGCGCCAGCAGGCGCAGCGCTTCGCCAGGCTCGTTTCGGGCGATCAGCAACCGCGCCAGCACGAGGCGTTCCAGTACCCGCGAGTACTGCCGGACCTCGCCCTCGTCCACCGCCCGCTCGTGCTCGGAGGAGGCGGACGCCAGATTGCCCCCCATCAAATGCAACCGCGCCTTCCAGACCGCCGCGTCCACTATCGCGTTGTCGGCGCCAGACCTCTGGGCCACCCGGTCCGCTTCCCGGGCCGCCGCGAGGGCGCCCTCCGCGTCGCCTTGCGCCTGCCTCACCCGTGAGAGGGCGATATACCCCCACGTGAGGATCTCGACGTCCCCCGTCCGCCCGGCCAGCTCCACGCCCTCCGTCAGGTGGCGCTCTGCGGCGTCCAGGTCGTCCCACTCGTAGAGAAGCTCGCCCATCCCGATACGCACGCTCCCCACGGCCGGCAGCAGTTCAGCTCCCCGCTCGGCCGCGTACCCGAGGGCGCTCCGCAGAACGTCGCCCGCCTCACGGAGTCGGCCTCGTGCCAACTGCAGGTGGGCCCGGGACGCCATCGCGCTCAGCGCAACGTAATCGTGACCGGCGCGCCGGCCCAGAGCCCCGGCCTCGGCAAAGGCCACACTCGCCGCCTCGAGCTCGCCGGCCGCCTCGTAGGCCTGCGCCAGGGAGATGGCGGCGAAAGGACGCGGGTCCAGGTTATCCTCGGGCAGGAGCGCGAGGGCGCGCCGGGCGTGCTCGATGGCGCCCTGCGGATCCCCTTCGAATCGAGCGTACATGGATCTGACGGCCGCGGCGGTCGCCAGTAGATGCTCATGTTCGGCCCCGTCCTCGCCGATCGCGTCCTCGGCATCCGCCAGGAGGGAGTACACGCCCATTGACCGGCCAGCCAGCATCAGCGTCGCAGCGTACCACACCAACAGCAGCGGGCGGCTGCGCATCGCCTCTTCGGGCAACGCGTGAAGCCAGCCCAGCAAAGTCACCACCTCGCCGCGATACCAGGTTTGAGCGGTCCCCCGCTCTATCAGCCGCGCAGCGCGTTCGTGATCTCCGGCCGAGAGTGCGTGCCTGACTGCCTCGGCGACCAGTCCGTTCTCCTCGTACCACCCCGAAGCCTTCAGGTGCAACGGTGCGAGCCGCTCGGGCCGCTCGCGCTCGAGGCGACCTCGCAGGAACTCGGCGAAGAGGTGATGGTAACGGTACCAGACCCGCTCGTCGTCCAGCGGAACGACCAGTAAGTTCTCCCTCTCCAGCCTCTCGAG
>JARDZQ010000127.1 GCA_029240775.1 Rubrobacteraceae bacterium
TACTATGACGCCCTTGAGGCCGCGTGAGGCGGCTATCGAGGCCAGTTTGTCCCCCAGCAGGGCGCAACGCCTGGAACCGCCTCCGTCCACGACCAGAACGGTACCCGCCGCAACGTCCTCCAGAGCATCCCTGACCAGCACGTTGTCCTCGTAGACCTCAACCGTCGAGATGGGACCGGCAAAAGCCGCGACGGCGCCGTAGCCCTTGAAGATCGGCGCGCACACCTCCACGCTCGAAGAGAACCGGTCGCAGATATCGGCCGTCTTGATGCTGGGCTCTTTCGGACTCATCTTGTCGATCTCGCCACCTTACGCCAGAACTCGTCCCGCTCACCAGGCACGAAGGCCTCGTACAGCGCGATGCGGTCTATAAGTCCCTGGTAACGTTCGTTCAGCACGTCTCCCACCTCCTCGGGGGCGGCCTGGACCGCGAAGGCGTCGAGCATCTCGTCGGTGACGAGGCTCGGCATCTCGTCCCAGCGCTTGTCCCTGGCGAGTTTGCCCAGCTGCTCGCCGACCTCCTGCCAGCCGTGGGCTTCGAGGACAGTGCGGTAGGTCGGGGTCGAGGCGTAGAAGGAGACCTGGGCCCGCATCTTCTCGCGTTGCTCCTCGATCTCCGCGTCGCTCCGGCCGGCGATCACGAAGGCCGCGGTGGCAAGCTCGACCTCCTCCGGGTCCCGGCCCGCCCGTCTAGCTCCCTCGGCGATGGCAGGCTCTACGGTCTTGCGGACGTACTCCGGGCTGTGGAAGGGGTGGACGTGGAAGCCGTCGCAGAGCTCGCCCGCGAGGCGCGCGAGGCTCGTGTTCACGCCGGCGATGTAGATGGGGACCTCGGGATGCTCTATGGGACCGGGGTTGAAGAACGGGGTGATAAGGGTGTGACTGTAGAAATCGCCTTCGAAGTTCAGGGGTTCATCCGCCTGGAAGGACCGCCAGATCGCACGCAGCGCCCCGACGTACTCGCGCAGCCTCGCCACGGGCCTGTCCCACGGCATTGAGAAGCGGCGCCTTACGTGCGCCTTGACCTGCGTTCCGAGACCGAGGATGAAGCGGCCCCCCGAGAGATCCTGGAGATCCCACGCCGTCTGGGCCATCTCCATCGGGGAGCGCGAGAAGGCCACAGCTATGGAGGTCCCTAGCTCTATCCTCTCGGTCTCGTTCGCCGCTATGGCGAGCGGCAGGAAGGCGTCGTGCTTGGTCTCGCTGGTCCAGAGGCCGGCGAAACCCAGAGACTCTGCCGCTTGGGCTGTCTCACCGACACTTCGAAGGTACGTGCCCTCGGTGCCGAGGCTCGCGTCCAGCTTCATCTACGGGATGAGGATCAGCTTGCCGGTGGTCTTGCGGCCTTCGAGATCGCGGTGGGCCTGCGCGGCCTCCGAGAGCGGGTAGGTGCCGCCGATACGGACCTCGAGGGTATTGTTGCCGATCCAGGAGAGTATGCTCTCCGCGCGCCACAGCAGCTCCTCGCGCGTCAGGGTGTGACGGGCGAGGGAGGGGCGGGTGAGGAAGAGTGAGCCCTTCTGGTTCAGGGTCTGGGGGTCAATCGGCGCGACAGGGCCGCTGGAGGCGCCGAAGAGCACCATGTAGCCGCGGGGCTTGAGGCAGTCGAGGCCCCCGTCGAAGGTGTCCTTCCCGACGGAGTCGTAGACCACATCTACGCCCTCGCCGCCCGTGATGCGCTTCGTCTCCTCGACGAAGTCCTGTTCCCTGTAGAGGATGACCTCGTCAGCCCCGGCGTCCTTCGCCAGGCTGGCCTTCTCCTCGCTGCCGGCGGTCCCGATGACGGTCGCGCCGCGCATCTTGGCCATCTGGACCAGCAGGAGCCCCACGCCGCCGGCGGCGGCGTGCAGTAGGATCGTGTGACCCTCCTGCAAGGGGAAGGTGCTGTGCGTGAGGTAGTGGGCCGTCATGCCCTGCAGCATCACCGCGGCCGCGACCCTGGCCTCCACCAGGGTCACGTTCACCGGGACGAGGCTATGAGCAGGGACGACGGCGTACTCGGCGTAGGAGCCCATCACGCTCGCGAAGGCGACGTGATCCCCGACCGAGACCTCCTCCACGCCCTCGCCTACGGCGTCCACCTCGCCCGCGCCCTCCTGTCCCAGGGTGAAGGGTGTCTCCATCGGGTAGAGGCCCGCGCGCTGGTAGACGTCTATGAAGTTCACCCCGGAGGCGGCGAGTCGCACGCGCGCCTCGCCCGGGCCCGGTTCTGGGGTTGGGACGTCCTCGTAGCTCAGGACCTCCGGCCCGCCGTGCTCGTTCACCCGGATCGCCTTCATCTCCCAACCCCTTTCCCTCGACAGCGCCACCCATTGTAGCGGGTCCGAGGACGGCGCCCGCGACGCTCATGACACGTTTACAATGGGTTCGGTCAGGCTCGACGGTGGCTGGAGGTGGATTGAGGTCGTGAGCCCTCTGCTGGAGATGCGAGGCATCACCAAGCGCTTCCCCGGCGTCACGGCGCTCGACGGTGTGGACTTCGAGCTCGAGAGGGGCGAGGTGCACGTCATCCTCGGCGAGAACGGCGCCGGCAAGAGCACCCTCATAAAGATGCTCTCGGGGGCATACCAGCCGGACGAGGGGGAGATCCTGTTCGAGGGAGAGCCGGTGCGCATCCACTCAGCCGCGGTCGCGCAGGGTCTGGTGATCTCCACGATCTACCAGGAGTTCAACCTGGTCCCGCAGCTCACCGTGGCCGAGAACGTCTTCCTCGGCCGCCAGCCCCGGCGGCTCGGGATCGTGGACCGCCGGAGGATGAGGGAACAGGCGCGCAGGCTCCTGGAGCGGATAAGGGTGCGCGTCGACCCCGATGCCCCGGTCTCGGCTCTGGGCGTCGCGCAGCGGCAGATGGTCGAGATAGCGAAGGCGCTCAGCCTTGAGGCGCGGGTCCTCATCATGGACGAGCCCACCGCATCGCTCTCCGGGCAGGAAGTCCAGCGCCTCTTCGAGATAGTCCGCGGCCTCAAGCAAGAAGAGGTGGGCGTGATCTTCATCTCCCACCACCTCGAGGAGGTCACCGAGATCGGGGACCGGGTCACTGTTCTGAGGGACGGGAGGCTGGTCGGCCAGGTACCGGCCACCACCGACCACTCCGAGCTCGTGCGGATGATGGTCGGGCGCTCGATCGAGGACCAGTTCCCGCGCCGCCGGCCTGAGATCGGGGATGTCCTGTTGAAGGTCAGGGATCTGTCGCGCGAGGGCGTTCTGGAGGAGCTCTCCCTGCGGGTACGAGCTGGCGAGGTCGTCGGGATCGCCGGGATCGTCGGGGCGGGCAGGACGGAGCTGGCGCGCGCGATCTTCGGCGTGGACCCGGTGGATTCCGGTGAGGTGTGGGTGGAGGGGCGCCGCATGGAGCGCTTCGATCCCCGCGAAGCGAAGCACCGGGGCATCGGGTTCGCTACAGAGGATCGGCAGGGCCAGGGCATAGTGCCCCCGCTCTCCGTGGCCGAGAACCTCGCGCTCGCTTCGCTAGAAAGGTACACCAGAGCGGGGCTACTCAACCGTCGGGAGGAAAGGAGCCAGGCGGAGAAGATGATCGAAGACCTCAACATCCGCACGCCGGGTCCGGATCAGGAGGTGCGCTACCTCTCGGGGGGCAACCAGCAGAAGGTGGTCATCGGGAAGTGGCTCTTGGCGGATTCGCGGGTCCTCATTATGGACGAGCCCACCCGCGGGATAGACGTGGGGGCGAAGGTTGAGATCTACGAGCTGATGAACGAGCTCACCGAACAGGGGGCCGGAATCCTGATGATATCGAGCGACCTCCCGGAGGTGCTTGGCATGAGCGACCGGATCCTGGTGATGGCGGGGGGCCGCATCACCGGCGAGCTCTCCGGGGAAGAGGCAACGCAGGAGCGGGTGATGACGCTCGCCACGCAGGGGAGCGAGACCGCCGTTGGCTAGCCTCGCCGAGAGGGTCAAGCCCCGGGAGTTCCTCTCCCGCAGCGGGCCGCTCTGGGGCCTCGTGATCCTGTGCGTCGTCATGACGATACTCTCGCCGTACTTCCTCACGTTCAACAACCTCTTCAACGTAGGGACCCAGATAGCCGTGATCGCCATCCTCGCTCTGGGCCAGACCTTCGTGATCGTCTCCGGCGGCATAGACCTCTCCGTCGGGAGCGTGCTGGGGCTCGCCGGGATAGTCTTCGGCTGGGCGACGGCGGTCGCCAACCTGCCGCTGCCCCTGGCGCTCGCGCTCGGGGTCGGGGCGGGCGCTTCGGCTGGCCTGATCAACGGGCTGCTGATCACTTTAGGCAACCTGCCGCCGTTTATAGCCACTCTGGCCATGCTCAGCGCGGCGCGCGGGCTCGCGCTGGTGATCTCAGGGGGCGTCCCGCTCAACCCGATACCGGGCCCGATCCTCTCCTTAGGTAGCGGGGACCTCTTGGGCTTCGTGCCGCTGCCGGTGATCCTGATGCTCGTCATGTGGGCCATCACGGTCGGGATTCTCCGCAGCACCTACGCGGGGCGGGCGATGTACGCCATCGGCGGCAACGAGGAGGCCTCCAGGCTCTCCGGGATAAACGTCTCGCGGCAGAAGCTGCTCATCTACACCCTCTCGGGGCTATTCGCCGGCATAGCAGGTATCCTCCTCACGGCCCGGCTCGCCTCGGCCCAGCCCCAGGCCGGCTTCACCTTCGAGCTCGACGCGATCGCGGCTGTCGTGATCGGTGGCGCAAGCCTCTCGGGCGGCGTCGGCAGCGCGTCGGGGACCTTGATCGGGGCGCTCATCCTGGGCGTCCTCAGGAACGGTCTGAACCTGCTGAACGTCTCGGCGTTCTGGCAGCAGGTGGTCATAGGCGCCGTCATTGCTCTCGCGGTGATGACGGACACCCTGAGACGCAGGAAGAAGTAGAGATCCAGGAAAGGGGTACGAGATGAGAACGAGAGCGGCGACCATGGTGCTCGTCCTGGCGGTTCTGGCTTCGAGCCTCGCCGTCGGTTGCCAGCGGGGCGAGGGTGGCGGGGGAGACGGAGGAGGTCAGAGGATAGGGCTCTCGATCTCGACCCTCAACAACCCCTTCTTCGTCTCTCTGCGGGACGGCGCCCAGCAGGCTGCCGACGAGGCGGGCGTGGAGCTCATCGTCTCCGACGCGCAGAACGACGCTGCCACCCAGCAGGATGACGTCCAGAACTTCGTCACCCAGCAGGTTGACGCGATCCTCGTCAACCCTGTGGACTCCGAGGCCGTAGTCCCGGCAGTCCAGGCAGCGAACCAGGCCGACATCCCCGTTATCGCGCTGGACCGCGGCGCCTCGGGCGGCGAGATAGCGACTCTGATCGCCTCGGACAACGTCGAGGGCGGCAGGCTGGCCGGGGAGGAGCTGATCGAGCTCGTCGGCAGCGGCCCGGTCGCCCAGCTCGAAGGCATCCCCGGCGCGAGCCCGACGCGCGACAGGGGCCAGGGCTTCGAGGAGGCCATAAACGCGCAGGACGCCGTCGAGCTCGTAGCGAGCCAGACGGCGAACTTCGACCGGGCCGAGGGCTTGAACGTGACGGAGAACATCCTGCAATCCAACCCGGAGATAAAGGGGATCTTCGCCCAGAACGATGAGATGGCGCTGGGCGCCGTGCGGGCCCTAGGGAACCGGGCTGGCACCGACGTGAAGATCGTCGGCTTCGACGCCGTAGAGGACGCCCTGAAAGCGATCCAGGACGGCAAGATGAACGCGACCGTCGCCCAGCAGCCGGACAGGATAGGCTCCCTTGGCGTCGAGAACGCGATGAAGGTGATAGAGGGCGAGTCGGTGGACGAGAACATTCCCGTCCCCGTGAAGCTGGTGACGGAGGAGAACGTCTCCGAGTTCCTCCAGTAGGGCTCATGGCCGACGTCTTCGTCCTCGGCTCCATAAACCAGGACTTCGTCCTGAAGGTCGAGCGGCGCCCGAACCCTGGCGAGACCGTCACGAACGCCGAGCTCTCCACCCACAACGGCGGCAAGGGCGCGAACCAGGCCGCCGCAGCCGCCCTGCTCGGCGCCTCCATAACCATC
>JARDZQ010000533.1 GCA_029240775.1 Rubrobacteraceae bacterium
CCTTCATATCGAAGTACGTGTACTGCGTCCCGAAACCGAAGAAGCGCTCCTCAGGCGAGGAGGCGTAGGTGAGATAGACGCGGTCGTAGGGCTCTTCCACCTCGACCTCGAAGCGCAACCGTCCCTCGGTCACGGGCAAGAAGGTGAGCGTATAGTCCACGCCTTCTGAATCGCCTCGTCGTGTGAGCCGTCCACCGACGACCAGCGTAGACTGGTGCTTCTCGACGTAGTCGATGGTTTGATCCAAGTGTGGTCTGTCTATCTCATCATCGATAAAGAAGTGCCCACTGGACTCTCTGACCGTCTCCTCGCCCTCGGCGGCTGCCAAGAAGCTCGCCCCGGGGATGCTCTGCCATAGTATCCTGTCAGGCCTGGAGCTGTGCGAAACGCTGAGAACTACATCTGAAAGGCTGGGACCAGTCTCCAGCACGACGGTAAACTCGCCGATCCGGTGCGGTCCCCGGGAGACGTCGCGCGCCACTCCGGCAATAGCGCCGGAGACACGAGCCGGCCTTCTCCAGAGCGCGTAGGCACCACCCAGTAGGGCCATCCCAGCCACACCAATACCGGCTAGCCAAATAAACTTCCTCCGCGTCATCAATCTCCTCTCCGCGATCTCTTCCGGCTCTGTTTACCCTCGCATCTCACAAGAGAGGTACGCCCAGCCATACGACGCGGCCTACCCTGGTGTCTCCGGGTCTTCGGGGTCGAGGCCGCGTCGTCTAGCGAAGTCATCTATCATGGCGCGAGCGATGCTTATCTCATCCGGACTACTCGCGAGCGGTACACGGACAGGCGCGTCTTCGGGCACGAGCATCCTGTCACCCCTGAACGCGAACCACAGCGCTGCCTCCCGTTCCGCCAACGGACTTTAGGTTGACCTGTCGAGGAGCGAGGCCAGATACTCGGCTGGATGTAGGGCACGCCGTTCTGTTCCGTCAAGGATCTGCTCCCTGCAGCTGGTTCCCGGCGCGACGACGACCCGCTCCCCGGCCTCACGCACCGCGGGAAAGAGTCTCCTCTCTCCCATCTTCATCGAGACCTCGTAGTGTCCCTTCTCGTATCCGAAGAGCCCGGCCATCCCGCAGCAACCGGAGTCCACGACCTCGACATCGGCGGCGAGACCAAGCACCCGCTCCGTCGGGCCCGTCCCTACGAGCGCCTTCTGGTGGCAGTGTCCGTGCAGGAGGACCGGGGCGCCTTCTCTTAGCATCGCCTCCTCGAAGAGCCGGGTGGCTCGCGCCAGTTTTTCGACGCGCTCGTCATCGGGGAGAAGCTTCCTGTAATCGTCGCGCAGGGTCAGGATGCAGCTCGGCTCGAGGCCGACCAGCGGGACATCGCGCTCGACGAGGGGCATAAGGAGATCCAGGTTTCGCCCGGCGTTCTTTCGTGCCTCGTCAACGAGCCCCTCAGACAGCATTGGCCTCCCGCAACAGACGACCTCGGGCAGATGGATTCTCGCTCCCGCGGCCGCGAAGAGCCTTACCGCTCCCTCCCCGACCTCGGGCCTCTGGTACTCGTTCCAGGTGTCGTTGAAGAGCGCAACCTCCGCAGGTCCGGCGCCCTGCGGCAGTTCGGGGAAGCGCCTGGTGAAAGTCTTCTTCGCCACCCGTGGCAAGGAGCGGCGGGGGTCTATGCCTAGCATGGCAGCGGTCCGGCGGGCGAGGCGTGTTCCTGCGAAGGCGTTGTAGAGCGAAGGGACCAGGGCGGCCAGGGCGAGCTGACGGCGGATGTGCCCTGCCGCCTTCTGGCGCAAGGAAAAGCCGTGTTCTCTGCCGGCCTGGTAGAGGACCTCGGTCTTCATCGAGGCGACGTCTACCCGGGAGGGGCATTCTGTCTTGCACGCCTTGCATCCGACGCAGAGGTCCATGACCTCCTTCATGCGCCGCCCCGTAAGCTCCTCCGGTGGGAGGGTGCCTTCGATCACGGATCTGAGCATGTTGGCCCGCGCCCTCGTAGTGTCCTGCTCGTCTAGGGTCACCATGTATGAGGGGCACATCGTGCCCCCCGTCCTCTTGCGGCAGAAGCCGCTCCCGTTGCACAATTCGACAGCTTTCGCGAATCCGCCCTGATCATCGAAGGAGAGGTTCGTCTTTATGGGGAGGCGCTTTCGGCCGGGGCCGATGCGCAGCTGCCGGTCCATCCGGGGTGGGGCCAAGATCACACCAGGGTTCATCATCCCTTCTGGGTCGAAGAGACGCTTGACGTCCGCGAAGGCGCGCAGGATCTCCCCTCCGTACATCTTCTCCATGAACTCCGAGCGCGAGAGGCCATCGCCGTGCTCCCCTGAGATGGACCCGCCACAGTCGACGACGAGATCCGCAACCTCCTCGGCGATGCGCCGCATCCGCGAGACGCCATCGGGGTCCGAGGTGTCGAGCGCGGGCCTGACGTGCAGGCATCCCACGCTGGCGTGTCCGTAGAAGCAGGCCCAGGTACCATTCTTCTCCACTATCTCCTCGAAGCGGACGACGAACTCCTCCAGCCGGTCCGGTGGCACGGCCGCGTCCTCCACGAAGGCGACCGGTTTCTCTTTGTCTGTAGTACCGAGCAGGAGCGGCAGGGTGGACTTGCGCAGCGTGACGGTCTGGCTC
>JARDZQ010000128.1 GCA_029240775.1 Rubrobacteraceae bacterium
GTTTTTCCGCTACGACAAGGTGGACCTCTCCTTCACCGACGAGGCTCTGGGCGCTATCGCCGAGCTGGCGCTGGAGCGAGGGACGGGGGCCAGAGGTCTCAGGAGCATCCTGGAGACGGCGCTCTTGCCGACGATGTACGAGCTGCCGAGCCGCTCGGACGTGAAAGGGTGCGTGGTAGACGCCGACACGGTCAGGGAAGGTGTCCAGCCCTCCCTTGTGACCGGCTCCTCCAAGTACTCCTACGACGAAGAAGAGACCGCCTAAAGTAAAACATTGAACGCGGCCGAGCTACCCAAAACCTACGACTACCGCGCCGTCGAGGGCCGCATCTACGCCGAGTGGGAGCGCCTGGGCGCCTTCGAGGCCGACCCGAGCCACGACCAAGACCCCTACTGCATAGTGCTCCCCCCGCCCAACGTGACCGGGGCGCTGCACATGGGCCACGCGCTGAACGGCGCGATCCAGGACACCCTCATCCGACGGGCCCGCATGAAGGGCTACCAGGCCCTGTGGCTGCCTGGCATCGACCACGCCTCCATCGCGCTCCAGAACGTCGTAGAGCGCAAGCTCGTGCGCGAGGAGGGGAAGACCCGCTGGGACCTCGGCCGCGAGGAGTTCGTCGAGCGCTGCCGCGTCTTCGCTGAGGAGGCGCGCTCGCAGATACTCGGTCAGCTCAAGCGCCTCGGAGCCTCCGTGGACTGGCGGCGCCTGCGCTACACGATGGACGACGATTACATAGACTCGGTCCTGATGGCCTTCGTCGAGCTCTACGAGCAGGGCCTCATCTACCGGGGCAGCCGCATCACCAACTGGTGTCCGCGCGACCGCTCGGCGATCTCCGACCTCGAGGTGAACTACGAGGAGACGAACGGCAAGCTTTATGGCCTCCGCTACCCCTTCGTGGATGGAAAGGGGCCCGGCCCGGACGGCAATGAGTACGCGCAGGTCTACTCCACGCGCCCCGAGACCATGCTCGGTGACGTCGCCCTCGTCGTCAACCCGGACGATGAGCGGTACACCGACCTCGTCGGACGTAAAGTCATGGTCCCCTTCGTCGAGCGGGAGATAGAGGTCTTCGCCGACGAGTACGTAGATCCCCAGTTCGGGACCGGCGTCCTGAAGGTTACCCCAGCGCACGACCCCAACGACTTCGAGATCGGGAACAGGCTCGGCCTGGAGCCCGTCAACGCTCTCAACCCCGACGGCACGATGAACGCGAACGGCGGTCCCTTCGAGGGGATGAAGCGCGAGGAGGCCAGGGCGGCGGTCGTCGAGCGGCTTGGCGAGATGGGGTTGCTCGGGCCCGTCAGGGACTACCGCTTCCGGGTCGGGCACTGCGACCGGTGCGGAACCGTCATCGAGCCCTGGCTGACCGAGCAGTGGTGGGTCTCTATGCGCGAACTCGCCGAGCCCGCCATAAAGGCGCTGGAGAGAAAGGAGATAACCGTCTACCCCGACTCCTGGCGCCGCGAGACGATCCGCTGGCTCGAGAACATCCACGACTGGAACGTCTCCAGGCAGCTGTGGTGGGGCCACCGCATCCCGGTCTGGTACGGTCCCGAGGGCGAGGTCATCGCCTCCAAGGAGTCGCCCGGCGAGGGCTACGAGCAGGACCCCGACGTGCTCGACACCTGGTTCTCCTCGGCCCTCTGGCCGTTCGCCACCCTGGGGTGGCCCGTGGAGACAGAAGACCTCGCGTACTTCTACCCGACGAGCCTACTCAGTACGGCGCGCGAGATCATGTACCTCTGGGTTGCGCGTATGATCATGATGGGCCTCCGCTTCCGCGGCGACGTTCCCTTCGAGAAGGTGAACGTCCACTCCATCGTGCTCGCCGAGGACGGCACGAAGATGAGCAAGTCCAAGGGCAACACCATAGACCCCCTGGATCTCTTCGACGAGTACGGCGCCGACGCCGTGCGCTTCGGCCTTCTCTACCAGTCCTCGACCCAGGACTTCGCCTACTCCTACGAGCGGGCCGAGCTGGGCCGGAGCTTCGTGACCAAGCTGTGGAACGCCATGCGCTTCGTCCTCGCCTACACCCACGTCGAGGAGGTGCGGGAGGCCTCGACGTCGGACCGCTGGATCCTCTCTGAGCTCAACCGGACCGTCCGCGAGTACGACAGGCTACTGGAAGAGTGCGAGTTCTCAGAGGCGATGCGCGTGATCTACGGCTTCGCCTGGAACCAGTTCGCGGACTGGTATATCGAGATTGCGAAGGCGGCGCCCTCTCCGGCGACGCCGCATGTCCTGCGCGAGGTCTTCTCCAGCATCCTGAAGCTCCTGCACCCCGTGATGCCCTTCGCAACCGAGGAGATGGCCCGCGTCCTCGGCGGAGACGAGCTGCTCGTGCGCCAGGCCTTCCCCGAGCCCGATACCTCGCTACACGACGAAGAGGCCGAAGAGCTGCTCGAGCGTACCAAGCGGGCCGTCTCTGCCGTGAGGTCGTTCCGGGCCGAGTCGAGGGTCGAAGGGAAGCTTGAGGGGCGTGTCTCGGGCGAGGTGGACCTCGAGGTCTTCTCTGCGCTGGCGGGGGTCAAACCCGTCGAGTCGCTAGACGGGTCGGCGAAGGCGACGTTGCTCGCGGGGGACGCGGTAGTCGAGATCTCGCTCACCGAGGAGCTCAGGCGCGGGGAGATCAAACGCCTCAGGAAGGAGATCTCACGCGTGGAGGGCGAGGTCGCCCGCGCCCGCGGCAAGCTCTCTAACGAGAAGTTCGTAGAGAGGGCCCCTGCGGAGGTGGTCTCCGGCGAGCGGGAGAAGCTCTACGCGAACACGCGCGTACTCGAGACCCTGAACCGGCGCCTGGACGAGTATCTCTAGAACGCGCCCGTTCACCGACCAACGCTCTTTCGCCGAGGTCTGCGACGAGCTGGACCGGCGGCGCCACATCACCCTTGGCCTAGAGCGGATAACGGCTCTGCTGAAGCTGCTCGGCGATCCCCAGCGCTCGCTGAGAATCGTCCAGGTCGTGGGCACCAACGGCAAGGGCACGACCGCCGTCTCTCTAGCCGCGGCGCTCGAGGCCACCGGATTCCCCTCAGGCGCCTACCTCTCGCCGCACGTGCTCTCCTACACCGAGCGGGTGATGCTCCGCGGAGCATACGTCTCCGAGGAGCGGTTCGCAGCCGCGATGGGCAAGGCTATAGCGGTCGCCGATGCCAACGGCGTGCCCGCCTCGCAGTTCGAGCTCCTGACCGCCGGGGCGCTGGGGCTCTTCGCCGAAGAAGGGCTCTCCTGGGGCCTCCTCGAGGCGGGCCTCGGTGCGCGGCACGACGCGACCACGGCGGCTGCACCCGAGGCCGTCGTCCTCACCAACGTCGGCCTCGACCACACCGAGTACCTGGGAGAGACGGTGGAGGAGATCTCACACGAGAAGCTCGCCAGCCTCGCCCCGGGCGCCGTAATGATCCTCGGCACGGACGACCCGCGCGTGGCTGAGATCGCCCGCCAGAGGTGCAAGGAGATCGACGCCTGCCTCGTCGAGGCGGGCGCTGGATCACCCCTGTCCGCTGACCTGCCTCCTTACGTGGCCAGGGACGCGCGGCTGGGGTTGCGCTCTGCGGAGGTGTTGCTTGACCGGACGCTCACCGCGGCGGAACGGGAGCGGGTGGTGCGGGGCATTCCGGGGGCGTTGCCCGGGCGCTTCGAGGCGTTCGAGGTGAGGGGCGTGCCGGTCGTCGTGGACGGCGCGCACAACCCGGCGGGCATGGAGGCGGCGCTCGAGGCGGTGAGGAGCCTCTACGGAGAGCGGCCGCTGGGCGTCATCTTCGGGGTCTTGCGAGACAAAGACGTCGGAAGTATGCTAACCGGGTTGCGAAAACAGGCCCGCGTCCTCGTGCTCACACGTCCCGAGGGCGAGGGGGCTGCGGACCCCGCGCACCTCATGCGCGAGCACGGTCCACGGGACCGCGAAGGGAGGCGGGCTCGGGTGGAGGCCGATATCGTAAGGGCCGTCGAGGAGGTGGCCGAGGAGATCAGAGTCCATAGTGGCGTGGTGCTGGTGACGGGCTCGCTGCGGACCGCCGCGCCAGTCCTGCGGTGGCTGCATGAGAGGTAGCGGTGCCTGGAAACTGGCGGGATTGCTGATCGTCGTCGCCGCGGTGTTCTTCGCCCTCGGCTACTTCATGATGATGAGGTTCATCCTGTGAGCACTCTTTTGTTCGTTCAGCAGGACGCGGACCCGTTCCGGATCATCACGGAGTTCTTGCAGAGCCCGGTCCTGCGTATCACGGTCCAGCTCCTCGTGCTCCTGTTCATCGTCGTGTGGGTCGCGCTCGTCTACTGGACGTACACCGACGCCGGGAGGCGCGGGACCTCAGGGATACTCTGGGGGATAGTGGCGGTCATCCTGCCCTACCTCGGTACGCTCATCTACCTCATCGTCCGCCCGCCCGAGTACCTGGAGGAGTCGCGCGAGCGCGAGCTGGAGCTAGCGGTACTCGAGAGGGAGCTCAGGAACAATACCCTCCTGTGTCCCAACTGCCGCAATCTGGTCGAGAAGGACTTCCTGATCTGCCCGGTGTGTAACTGGGAGCTCAAGAAGCCCTGCGTCAACTGCAAGCGGCCAATCAACATGGAGTGGGAGACCTGCCCGTACTGCGGCACCAACCAGCGCAGCGGCAAACGCATAAGCTGGTAGAAGGAGGATACGTTTTGGAAGAGACCCTGGTGTTGGTCAAGGGTGACGGTGTGCGCCGCCGCCTTGTGGGCGAGATCATCGGCCGCCTGGAGAGGAAGGGCCTGGAGATAGGCGGCCTCCAGCTTATGGACGTGAGCCGCAAGCTGGCCGAGGAGCACTACGCTGAGCACCGCGAAAAACCCTTCTTCGAGGAGCTGGTCGCGTTCATCACCTCCACCCCCGTGGTCGCGATGAGGATCAGGGGCGAGGGCGCCATAGGGACGGTGCGCAACCTGATGGGCGCGACCAACCCCGCGAACGCCGCCCCCGGCACGATCCGCGGCGACCTGGCTCTCTCCATGCCGGACAACCTCGTCCACGGCTCCGATTCCCCCGAGAGCGCCACCCGGGAGCTGAAGCTCTTCTTCGGCGCCTAGAGAAAGCGTGCCCTTCATCCTCGCCTCCGAATCGGCGCGGCGCGTGGACCTGCTTCGCGCCGCGGGCTACGACTTCGAGACCCGGAGGAGCGGCTTCCGCGAGGTGACGCTCGAAGACCCTAAAGAGACCGTCGTCGCAAACGCCCGCGGCAAGGCGCTCGCCGTCGCCGGGAATACGGACGATGTCGTCCTAGCCGCAGACACGGTCGTCTACCTGCCTGACGAGAAGACCATCCTGGGCCAGGCCGGGAGTGGTGAGGAGGTGCGCCGGATGCTCTTGCTGTTGCGCGGCCGCGCCCACGAGGTCCACTCCGGCGTCGCGGTGGCCGGCCGGGGCGAGCTTGCAGTCCGCCACGCGGTCACCACGGTACGCATGCGGGCGTTCGGCGAAGGGGAACTGGGAGCTTACGTAGCCCTTGGCGAAGGTGTAGGGAAGGCGGGCGGGTACGCCATCCAGGGTAGCGCGGCCGGGTTCGTCGAGTGGATCGGCGGCGACTACACCAACGTCGTCGGGTTGCCGCTTGCGCTCACGGTGAGGATGTTAGAGGGTTTCGGGGTAAACTCGTACTAGCTCGCTCCGATAATACAATCACCTCATGGGGCGACGGTATACTATCAAGCAGCTCCCGCCCGAGCTCAGGCCACGGGAGCGGCTGCTCTCTGATGGGCCCGAGGCACTCTCGAGCGCCGAGTTGCTCGGCATACTGCTCGGGATCGGTAGCCCCGAGAAGACCGCGGTCGAGCTCGCGAGCGAGGTCATC
>JARDZQ010000129.1 GCA_029240775.1 Rubrobacteraceae bacterium
CGGGACGCCGAACTTCGCCGCGAGCAGGAGCACGGCGATGACCTCGTTCACCCCGCCCAAGCGGCACGCGTCTACCTGGCAGAAGCTTATGGCGTCGGACTGCATCAGCTGTTTGAAGACGACCCGGTTCTGACAGTGCTCGCCCGTGGCTACGCCTATCGGGGCGACGGCGCGGGCTATGGCCGCGTGGCCGAGGACGTCGTCCGGGCTCGTAGGCTCCTCGATCCACCACGGGTCGAAGTCCGCGAGGCGCCTCATGTTCGCTATCGCCTCGTCCACCTCCCAGACCTGGTTCGCGTCCATCATCAGCTTCCTGTCGGGCCCGATCTCCTCCCTGATGATCGCAGCCCGGCGCATGTCGTCCTCGACGTCTCGTCCTACCTTTATCTTGACGTGGCCCCACCCCTCGGCGACGGCCTCGCGGCTGAGGCGCCGGATCTTCTCGTCCGGGTACCCGAGCCAGCCCGCGCTGGTCGTGTAGGCGGGGAAGCCGTGCTCGAGCATCTCCTCCTCTCGCTGAGGCTTCGTCGGCTCGTTTTCGCGCAGGATCTCGAGCGCCTGGTCGGGGGTTAGGGCGTCGGTGATGTAGCGGAAGTCCACGCAACGCACCAGCTCCTCGGGGCTCATGTCCACGAGCAGCTTCCAGAGGGGCTTGCCCTCGACCTTGGCGTAGAGGTCCCAGACCGCGTTGACGATGGCCGCGGTAGCCAGGTGTATGACGCCCTTCTCGGGTCCGACCCACCTGAGTTGGCTGTCGCCCGTAACCCGGCGCCAGAAGGCACCCATGTCCTGCGTAAACGACTCCAGCGTCTCGCCGACGACGAGGTGGCTGAGCGCCTCTATGGCCGCCACACAGAGCTCGTTGCCCCGCCCGATGGTGAAGGTGAGGCCATGTCCTTCGAGTTCCGTGTCGGTCTTGAGGACGACGTACGCCGCCGAGTAGTCCGGGGCCTCGTTCATCGCGTCGGAGCCGGAGAGGTCCTGCGAGGTGGGGAAGCGGACGTCGAGGGCCTTTGTCCCGGTTATGGTGGTGGGCATGTTGTCATCCTCCTTTTTGGGCGAGGACCCACAGCCAGGTCTCGTCGCCGCGAGCGCCTCTGGTGGTGCGGGCTTCAGCGCGCAGAGTGGCGAACCCGGCTTCGCGCAGCAGTGCGAGGCTCATCTCCCCGTCGTAATGGCTCCACCGCATGGGTGCTCCCCAGCCCTCCCAGTCCTCCTCCTCGCCCTCCCACGCGCCGAGCGCCCAGGTCGCGAGGAAGGCTCCGCCAGGCCTGAGCCAGCGCTGGATCTCCTCGAGCAGCGCGGGGTGCTCCGCGCGCGGCACATGGATGATGGAGTGGAAGGCGACCACGGCGTCGAAGCTAGCCGGTTCGAAGTCGAGGCTGGTCATGTCTGCCTTGACCAACTCGGCTGCCGGGACGTGTCGGCTGGCCAGCTCCAGTTGCCTCGCGGAGACGTCCACGCCCGTGACCGCAAAGCGCCGCGCGAGCCAGCGTGTGGCGGGTACGCCCGCCCCGCAGCCCAGGTCCAGCACGGCCGCGCCGGAGGGAAGGCCGCGGGTCAGGTTCTCCAACTCTGCCAGCGTGATCGGGTCGTTGGCGACTTTTGTGGCCAGATATTGTTCGGCCACACGATCGTAGCCCTCTTCTACCGCCTGTTTGTGCGCTTCCCTCAACGGGCGGTCACGCCGCCGTCCACGACCATGCACGCCCCGATGCAGGAGGCAGACTCGTCGGCGGCGAGGTAGGCGGCCATCGCGGCTATCTCCTCTGGGGTGACGAACCGGCCGTGCGGCTGGCGGGCTTGCATGTTGGCACGGGCGGCTTCGGGCTCCTCGTAGCCGCTGGTTATGCGGGAGATCCATGGCGTATCCACCGTGCCGGGGGCTATGCAGTTGACCCTCACGCCCTCCTCCACGTGGTCTACGGCCGCCGCCCGCGTCATGGAGAGGATAGCGCCCTTCGCCGCGCTGTAGACGGCCCGGTCCGTGATCCCCACGAGGGCCGCTACCGACGACATGTTGATGACCGACCCCCCTCCGGCCCTCCTTATGGCGGGGATGGCGTACTTCATCCCGAGCAAGGTCCCCTTGACGCAGACGTCCATCACCCGCTCGTAGTCCTCCTCTGTGGTCTCCACCGCGGTCGCGGCGACCCCCACCCCCGCGTTGTTGACCATGACGTCGAGGCCGCCCCACGCCTCGACGACGCCCGCGACGAGGTCTTCGACCTCGCCCGCTCTCGTAACGTCCGTCCGGCGAGCCAGCGTCTCGCCTTCTATCTCCGAGGCGACCTTCCCGGCGGCGCTCTCGTCCACGTCGGCGATGGCGACGCGGGCGCCTTCGCTCGCGAGCCGGAGGGCGATGGAGCGACCGATGCCGGCCCCCGCGCCCGTGACTATGGCCCTCTTGCCCTCGAGACGGTCCATCGCACCCCGCTTTCTCGACCCCGGAGCAGGTCAGTATAATGACGCCCGGATCTGGGGCGCAAATGTCGGGAGAGGAGCTTCATATGGACCCGTTGCCGGACTGGATCAGGGACCTCCCGAGGGCCGACACGTCTTTCACGGGCCTCGAAGGGCCGATGCTCTCGGGCCCCCACGGCCAGGTTGTGTTTTTTGGCGCCGCAGAGGAGATCGAGGTGCCGCCTCACTCCCACGGCGCCCAGTGGGGCATAGTAGTGACCGGCCGCCTGCACCTGACCGTGGACGGCGAGGCAGGGACCTACGAGCCGGGCGATACCTACGACGTGCCCGCAGGCGCGGAGCACTCGGCCCGGTTCGAGGCAGGGACCCTGGTCATAGATGTCTTCCAGGAACCCGACCGCTACAGCCCGAAGTAGTAGTGGAGATCATAGACATAACGGCGCCAACGGGCCCACGTTCGGTAATGTGGCCGGACCAGGACGCCCCGTCCCGAAAGTTCCTCTCCCACACCGACCGGGGCGACTCGAGCACCGTCAGCCAGTGGACCCTGAGCGCCCACACCGGCACTCATGTGGACGCCCGGATGCACTTTATCCCCGGCGGCTGGACGATGGAGTCGCTGAAGCTCTCGCGCTGCGTGGGACCGTGCCGGGTGGTGGATCTGACCCACGTCGAAGGTCACATAACCCGGGCCGACCTGGAGGCCGCGGATGTCGCAGGAGCCGCCCGGCTACTCCTCAAGACCCGCAACTCGCAGGACGGGTTGCTGGAGCGCGATGGGTTCGTGGAGGACTACGTCGCCATCGAGCGGGAAGCGGCCGAGTACCTCGTCGAGATCGGGGTCGAGACGGTGGGGGTGGACTACCTCTCGGTCGAGCCGTTCGAGGACAAGGAGTTCAACACCCACCACACCCTGCTCGGGGCGGACGTAATAATTATCGAGGGGCTCGTGCTGGCCGGGGTGGAGCCCGGCGAGTACTTCCTCGCTTGCCTTCCGCTCAAGCTGGAGGACTCCGACGGCTCCCCCGCACGCGCTATCCTTGTACGAGGTCTTTGAGAGGAGGAGGGTCATGAAAGCGGTCGTTTGGAACGGGCCGGAGGAGATGGCGGTCGAGGAGGTGCCCGAGCCTGCGGTCGAGCCGGGTACGGTCAAAGTCCGTCCCGACGCCGTAGGCATCTGCGGCTCGGAGATCGAGGGCTATCTAGGGAAGATGGGCAACCGCACGCCGCCGCTGGTGATGGGCCACGAGTTCGCGGGGACGGTGACCGAGGTCGGCGAGGGCGTGGACGAGGGCCTCGTCGGCCGCACGGTGGCCGTGAATCCGCTCTCGTCGGACGAGACGTGTCCACTCTGCCGCGGCGGGTACACGAACCTGTGCCCGAACCGCAAGCTCGTCGGCATCCAGTCCCCTGGAGGGTTCGCGGAGTACGCGCTCGCCCCTGCGCACAACGTCTACCCGCTGCCGGAGGGCGTCGAGGCCCGCACGGGGGCTCTCGCCGAGCCGCTCGCCAACGGCGTGCACGCGGTCAGGCTTGGCCTCGCGGGGCACCTCGTCGAGCACGCCGTCGTGGTCGGGGCTGGCACTATAGGCCTGATGTGCCTGCAGGCCGCGGTGCTCGACGGCATCCCCGAGGTCTCCGTCGTCGAGCCGCACGAGGCCCGCCGCGAGCAGGCGCTCAAGCTCGGCGCTCGCGCCGCCTACGCCTCGGGCGAGGAGGCTCGCGAGGCACTCGAAGAGCCGACGGAGGGTCTCGGCGCGGACCTCGTCATCGACGCCGTCGGCGCCGGGGTGACGCGCAAGATGGCCGTCGAGGTGCTGCTGCGTCCCGGTGGACGGGTCGTCTTCGTCGGGCTCCACGACGACGAGACGACGCTCGGGTACCACGGCGTCGTGCGCGGGCAGCTCGATCTCCAGGGCTCCTATGCCTACACCGCCGACGACTACGAGCAGGCGCTCGAGTGGCTCGTCGCCGGAAGGGCCGGGATCGGGGATCTGCCGCCGGTCCTGCCGCTTGAGGAGGGGCCGGGGATCTTCGCCGAGCTCGTCAAGGGGCCATCCGAGCGGATCAAAGTCTTCCTCGCGGGGTCGGCGTGATGGAGGACGGCACGCTCTCCGGGAAGACCACGCTCGTCATAGGGGCGAGCAGCGGGATCGGGCTCGCCACCGTGAACCTCTTCGCCGACGCCGGGGCGAAGGTGCACGCGGCCGCGAGGCGAAAGGAAGCCATAGAGGAGGGGACAGGCGAACGCGACGTCACGGCCCACGCCCTCGACATCTCGGATAGAGAGGCGGTGTGGCGGACCGTCGAGAAGGTCGGGGATGCGGACGGCATAGACGTGCTCGTCGTCGCCTCCGGGATGAACTTCCCCGAGAGGAGGCTGGAGCAGCTCACAGCCGACGCTTGGGACGCCATGATCTCGGTCAACCTCAGCGGCGCCTTCTACGCGATCAGGGCTTCGCTCCCTTACCTGCGCTCCGCGCGCGGGCTCGTCGTCCTCATCAGCAGCGTCTCGGGCTCTTGGCCGGACATGTCCGGCCCGGCCTACCAGGCCTCCAAAGCCGGTATGACGGAGCTCGCCCACGCGGCAGGCTTCGAGGAGCACCAGAGGGGCGTGCGCTTCTCTGCGGTCCTGCCCGGTATCGTGGACACCCCGATCCTGGACAACCGCCCCGAGCCGCCTCCACGGGAGGTCCGGGATCTCAGCCTCAAGCCCGAGGACGTGGCGCAGGCCTGCTTCTTCCTCGCCACGCTGCCCGAGCGGGCCTACGTCCCCGAGCTGACCATTCTACCGACCGCCATACAGGCCCTCGGTAAGACGTCCACCGCGACGCCGCCGGTGTCGCAGGCAGAAGGATAGGAGAGGTCTACCATGGCTGCTGATAACGGCCGGCCTGCGCGCCGGTTCCGCTCGCGCGAGTGGTTCGATGATCCCCACCGCATCGACCAGAGCGCGCTCTACCTCGAGCGCTTCATGAACTATGGGATCACGCCCGACGAGCTGCGCTCGGGGAAGCCCATCATAGGCATATCCCAGACCGGTAGCGACCTGGTGCCCTGCAACCGCCACCACCTCGAGCTCGCGTCTCGTACGCGAGACGGTATTCGCGACGCAGGCGGCATACCGATGGAGTTCCCGGTGCACCCGATCTTCGAGAACTGCCGCCGCCCGACCGCGGCGCTGGACCGCAACCTCTCCTACCTGGGGCTGGTGGAAGTCCTCTACGGCTACCCCATCGACGCCGTGGTTCTCACCACCGGTTGCGACAAGACGACGCCGGCTGCGATCATGGCCGCCTCCACGGTGGACATCCCTTCGATCGTGCTCTCCGGCGGGCCGATGCTCGACGGCTGGTTCGAAGGGGAACTCGTCGGCTCCGGGATGGCGATCTG
>JARDZQ010000130.1 GCA_029240775.1 Rubrobacteraceae bacterium
GTACTTTGTAACACCGAAAAGGCTTTTAATGCTTATTTTGTCCACACTCTATCCACAGGCTGGAGCAGAAATGTGGATAACTGGATCCGGATCCATCCACAGTTTCGCGGAGTTATCCACAGAAGCTGTGGATAACTGGTCCTGGCTGTGGATAACTCGGGGTGGGCCGGGTGTGACGGTTGTGGATAAACCTGTGGATAACAGGGGTCAAATCTGTGGATAAACCTGTGGAAAAAACTGTGGACAACTCGGGGCTGTGGATAACTCGGCACTTATCCACAATCTGTCCACAGATTGTTGGCACTTATCCACAATTTTCTCCACAGGCCAGGTTGCAGGTATTTGGCTTAGGTAAGGAGGATTTCGGCAGTTATCCACATATCCACAGCCCTTATTATTATTATTAATCTAATAAATATAGGGTTAGATAGTAATAATAAGGGGAGAGAGGAGGAGGTATGAGGGCTGTTTGCAACACGGAGGCCTTCGGCAAGAAGCTTGCTCTGGTCTCCAGAGGAGTCTCTGCGAGATCCACCATCCAGTTGCTCGGGGGGATACTATTCGAGGCTGGCGATGGTTCGGTGAGGCTCTCGGCGACGGACATGGAGATCTCGGTCCAGACCTCTTCGCCGGCAGAGGTCGAGGAGGAGGGGAGGGTCGTCATCCCGGCCCGCATCTTCAACGACATCGTGCGGTCGCTGCCAGGAGGAAGCTTCTCGCTAGAGCACGACGACTCGGGCGGGACGGTGAGACTCGCGGCCGGGGAGAACGAGTACCGCATCAGGGCGTATGCGGCCGACGACTTCCCGCAGTTGCCGGGCTTCGACGCGGAGGCGGCGTTCAAGATGAGCGGGGAGTTGCTCGTGGAGACCGTCGAGAAGGTCTCGCGGTCCTACTCGAGGGACGAGACCAGGCCCGTGTTGACGGGGATCCTCATCAGCTTCGAGGAGAACCGGGTCAGGATGGTGACCACCGACTCGTATCGCCTCAGCATCAAGGAGACGGAGCTGGCGACGACTGCCTTTGAAGGGGCGAGGGAGGCCATCATCCCGGCGCGGGCGATGCAGGAGGTCTCCCGCATTTTCTCCGGCTCGGACGAGGAAGAGGTCGAGGTCGCTCTCTCGGAGAACCAGGCGCTCTTCAGGATCGGTGACGTACTGTTTGGCACCCGTCTCATCGACGGCAACTTCCCCGAGTACCGGAGATTATTGCCGACCACGTTCGAGCGGGAGATCTCGGTGAGCCGGGAGGAGCTGATGGGTACTTTGCGGCGCGTCAACCTCTTCGCCCAGCGCCAGACGCCGCCCGTCCCTGTGAGCCTCTCGTTCTCGGAAGGTGCCGTCGAGGTCATCGTGCGCAACGGCGAGGTGGGGGAGGCCCACGAGAGGTTGCCGGCGACCAGCGAGGACGACTTCCTCATCTCCTTCAACCCGGGCTATCTGCTGGACGGTGTCTCGGCCATTGACACCGAGAAGGTCGTCTTCAAGCTCAACGAGGCGCTCAAGCCTGGCCTCATAGTACCCGGCGAGGACGGGGAGGGGGAACCGGACTTTCTGTACCTGATCATGCCGATGCGCGACCCCTCCCAGGGCTAGGACCGTAGCTGAGCCCGTGCAGCTCTCACCCGGCATGACGCTCGGTCAGGCGCTCAAGGCGTCGGACGTCGTCGGGAGCGGCGGCGAGGCGAAGGTCGTGATCCAGGGCGGAGAGGTCAGGGTGAACGGCGAGGTCGAGACGCGCCGCGGCCGCAGGCTGATAGAGGGCGACGTGATCGAGGTGGGGGACGAGCGCCTGGAGGTACGTTGACCTCCTACTTGCGAGCTTTGAGGCTCGTGAACTTCCGCAACTATCCGGACGACACGGTCGTGCTGGCCCCCGGCCTCAACGTCGTCGTAGGCGACAACGCGCAGGGGAAGACGAACCTGCTCGAGGGGATCTCCTTCGCCGTCACCGGCTCCTCGCCCCGCACCCCGAACGACTCGGAGGTCGTTCGCTGGGGGCGGGACTTCGCCCGCACCGAGGCTCGCGTCTACCTCGACGGCGGCGAGCGTGCCGTGGCGGTCGGCTACGCCCCGGGCCAGAAGAAGCGTGTCACCGTGGATGGTGCCCCGGCGCCCTCGCTCGCGACCTACGCTGCGGGCGGCGCGGGGGTGAGGGTCGTGACCTTCCTCCCCGACGATATACGGATCGTGAAAGGAGCCCCCGCCGACCGGAGGGAGTTCCTCGACGGCCTGCTCTCCACCCTCCGCCCGGCTTATGCCAGGGCCGCCATCGAGTACGCGAAGGCCGTTCAACAACGCAACCAGCTCCTCAGGAGGATCCGGGATGGGTTCTCCTCGGAGCGCACACTCTCGACCTGGGACAGGAAGGTCGTCGAGCTCGGGGAGACGGTCCTCAGGGGCCGCGAGGCAGCCCTCGGCCCCCTCGAGGCGTACTTCGCTGCCTCTCTGAGGGCCCTGTACGGCCCTGAGAAGGCCGACGTACGCTATTCCTATAGCGCACCCCTCGACGGGTACGCCGAGGCGCTCAGAGGGGCTCACAGCGCAGACATCGAACGCGGCACCACCTCGGTCGGGCCACACCGGGACGACTTCGGGGTCCTGCTCGGCGGGGTGGACCTCACGACCTACGGCTCGCAGGGTCAGCAGAGGCTCGCCACGCTCGCGCTCAAGTTCGCCGCCAGAGACCACGTGAGGGGGGAGACGGGGGAGGACCCCATACTGCTCTTCGACGACGTCATGAGCGAGCTCGACGAGCGCCGCCGCGATTACCTTGCAGGGTACTTCCTCGAGAGCACCCAGGCCGTCATCACCACCACCAACCTCGACTACTTCGACGAAGATATACTCGAAAGATCCCACGTCGTACGTATATCTGGTGGTGCCGTCTCGGAGACTACAAGCGGTGGTGTTCGGTAACTAGCTCGCACGTCCCGAAAAAGGCTTAGATAAGCGGCAAACAGCGCGAAGGGGGGTTGGAAAGCGCACAAGATGTGTTACAATCTTGGGGTGCGAACCTTTGTTGATAAGAGTGATTTCGTAACTACCGCAGATTATATGACGAGGAGGGTCCTTTTTGGGGACTAAAGCCGCGCCCAAGCGCTCCAAGAGCACCTACGATGCAAGCTCCATACAGGTCCTGGAGGGGCTCGAGGCCGTAAAGCGGCGTCCCGGGATGTACATCGGCTCGACGGGGCCGCGGGGGCTTCACCACCTCGTATGGGAGATCGTGGACAACTCCATAGACGAGGCGCTCGCCGGGTACTGCTCGGAGATCCTTGTTACCGTCCACGAAGACAACTCCGTCTCCGTGAGAGATGACGGGCGAGGGATGCCGGTCGGCAAGATGGAGAAGTACGGCAAGTCCGCCGCCGAGGTCATCATGACCACGCTGCACGCCGGCGGCAAGTTCGACGGGCAGGGCTACAAGGTCTCCGGTGGGCTGCACGGCGTCGGCGCCTCGGTCGTCAACGCGCTCTCGGAGTGGCTGGAGATGGAGATCCGGCGCGAGGGTCACGTGTGGACCCAGCGCTACGAGCGCGGCTTCCCGAAGGGGGATCTCGCGAAGGCGAGAAAGCTCAAGAGGGGCGAGGGGACGGGGACCCAGATCAGCTTCATGCCCGACCCCGAGGTCTTCACCGAGACCCTCGAGTTGTCTTTCGACACGCTCTCTCGCCGCTTCAGAGAGTCGGCCTTCCTCAACAAGGGGCTTAAGATCCGGCTCATCGACGAGCGCGAGGAGGGCCGGGAGGTCGCCTACCAGTACGAGGGTGGCATCAGGGACTTCGTGGCGCACATCAACGAGGCCAAGGACCCCGTGCACAAGACCGTCTTCTACTTCCAGCGCGAGGACGAGGGGGTGGGGGACGTCGAGGTCGCGATGCAGTGGAACAACGGCTTTCAGGACTCCGTCTTCACCTTTGCCAACAACATCAACACGCACGAGGGCGGGGCGCACCTCTCCGGCTTCAGGGCGGCGCTGTCGCGTACGATCAACGCCTACGCCAGGCACAAGGGCCTCCTCAAGGAGAAAGAGGAGAACCTCACCGGCGACGACATCCGGGAGGGGCTCGCGGCCGTCATCTCGGTGAAGTTGAGGGATCCGCAGTTCGAGGGGCAGACCAAGACCAAGCTCGGGAACACCGAGATCAAGGGCCTCGTGGAGAGCTCCACGAACCGCTTTCTCGCCGAGTTCCTGGAGGAGCGCCCCGCCGAGGCAAAGGCGATCATCAACAAGGCCCTGCAGGCTGCGAGGGCGCGCCAGGCCGCGCGGAAGGTCCGCGACACTATCCGCAAGGGCTATCTCGAGAGCTCGACCCTGCCAGGCAAGCTGGCGGATTGTTCCTCGAAGGACCCGGCCAGGAGCGAGCTCTACATCGTCGAGGGCGACTCGGCGGGCGGATCTGCCAAGCAGGGCAGGGAGCGTAACTTCCAGGCGATACTGCCTTTGAGGGGCAAGATCCTCAACGTCGAGAAGGCCAACATCAACAAGGTCCTCTCCAACGTCGAGATACAGGCCATGATCAGCGCTATAGGTGCCGGGGTGGGGGAGACCTTCGACGTGGCGCAGGCCCGCTACAACAAGGTCATCATCATGACCGACGCCGACGTGGACGGGAGTAATATTCGAACTCTGATCCTGACCTTCCTGTTCAGGAACATGCCGGAGTTGATCGAGGCCGGCTACGTGTACATCGCGCAGCCTCCGCTCTACAAGATCACGCATGGGCGCAAGGACTACTACGTCTACAACGACCGGGAGCTGCAGGAGACTCTGACGCGCCTGAACGCCAACGGCAACGCGAACATCGGCCGCTTCAAGGGCCTCGGGGAGATGAACCCGAACCAGCTCTGGGAGACGACGATGGACCCGCAGAACCGGACGCTCCTCCAGGTGACGGTAGAGTCTGCGGCGGTCGCGGACGAGCTCTTCACGCAGCTCATGGGCGACAAGGTCGAGCCACGCAAGGCCTTTATCGAGGAGAACGCCAGAGAGGTGAAGAACCTGGATGCTTGATACTTTCTCGGGGAACATACGGCCCCACTCCATAGAAGACGAGATAAAGGACTCGTTCCTCTCGTACGCGATGAGCGTGATCGTCTCGCGCGCCCTGCCGGACGTGCGCGACGGTTTGAAGCCGGTTCACCGGCGTGTGCTCTACGCGATGCACGACCTCGGATTGCAGCCGAACCGGCCTTACCGCAAGAGCGCGACGGTGGTAGGCGAGGTCATCGGTAAATATCACCCACACGGCGACTCTGCGGTCTACGACACGCTCACCAGGCTGGCGCAGGACTTCTCCATGCGCTACCCGCTGGTAGACGGCCAGGGGAACTTCGGGAGCGTTGACGGCGACCCGCCGGCGGCGATGCGCTACACCGAGGCGCGCCTGATGCGGATAGCGACCGAGATGCTCAGGGACATAAGCTCCGACACGGTGGACTTCGTCCCGAACTTCGACGAGAGCCAGCGCCAGCCCGAGGTCTTGCCCGCCAGGTTCCCGAACCTGCTCGTCAACGGCTCCGACGGCATCGCGGTCGGGATGGCCACCAAGATCCCACCCCACAACCTCGGCGAGGTCGTGGACGCGACGGTGGCGCTCATCGAGACCCCTGACCTCGACGACGCGAAGATAGCGAAGCACATCAAGGGTCCTGACTTCCCGACCGGAGGCGTGATCGTCGGCCTGCGCGGCATCCGGGACGCGATCGAGACCGGGCGTGGGTCTGTGAGGGTGCAGGCCAAGGCGCACACCGAGCAGATAAAGGGGAACCGGACCCAGATCGTGGTAACC
>JARDZQ010000131.1 GCA_029240775.1 Rubrobacteraceae bacterium
GGACTATGATCGAGTCGGACGCCAGGCTTGTCAAGTCTTATATCGCACCACGGCGAGGCGCATCGAGGGGATGGGATCCGGGATCAAGCCGATCCAGGCGGGCGGTCAATCGCTCCATGAACTCGCCGAAGCGCTCTCTCTCGTGCTCCAGGGTATGCAATTTGACTGCCTCGTACCCACCCCCGCGTAGCCGCTTTACCTCATTCGTGCCGGCTTCGCGCAAGCTCTTGAGCGCTTCGACGTAGCTCCCTGCGTCCTCGAAGCCGACCTCGACGCAATTCTCCCCAAAGCGGCAGTAGGCCCGGTTGCCACCGGCGTCGGATGAGATTACTACCGCCCCTGCTGCCATGGCCTCAAGCCCCGGCATGTAGAATCCCTCCTCGACGAGGGGCGTCGCCAGGAACACGTCGGACCATTGGTAGAGCTCCCTGAGCTCCTGCCACCCGACCGGATCCCGTATTGCCCTGAACTCGAAGTGCGGGTCGTCAGCCAGCATCCGCGCCGCCTCGTCCCCCACCCCGCTCTTCCAGGTAGTGTAGCCGACCCTCACCGGGTCGCCGAGACCGCCCGTTCGCTCCTTCGCGAAGAAACGCGACTCGTTGCCGAGCAGGATGACCTCGTTCATCGAGGAGGGGTTCAGGTACGGTTTGACCGCCTCGAGGACCACGTCGTTGGTCATGATGCGAGCCATCGGGCGCGAGAGGAGACGTAGAGCGTAGCCGCCGGTGAAGGACGGGTTGGCCCAGCGAACGTTCTGCACGATAAAGATCACTTGCTCGTGGCGCGTCCACCTGCTCAGCCGGGGTTCCAGGATCTCGTAGTGCGTCGGCCAGGAGAGAAAAGCGAGGTCGTGGGGTCCGACGGAGACCTTGTCGAGGCCGGTGAACCTGACGCCGTTTTGCGGCGAGATGCCGGAGAAACGCGGGATCTCGAAGAGCGGCAGATCCGGCTTGTGCGACTCGGGGCACGCAATAATGGGCTCGTATCCCAAAGAGATGGCGTGGTTGACGTAGTCGAAGACCTTGACTACCCCACCCACGGGGCGGAACGTCGGCGTCATGAAGTACATGCGCCTCCACCTCCCCACGCCTACCATCCCTCCATGATCCGCAATAGCGGCTTGAGGGCTACCCCAGGGTCGAGGACCTCCGCGGCGAGCGCCCTGGCGTTCTCCTTCTTCTGGCGCACGAGGTCCGGGGCGTCGAGGATGCGTGAGATCACCTTCTCCAGCGCCGCGGTGTCCGGCGGGTCGACGAGCCAGCCGGCGTCGTACTCGGCGATCATGGGTGAGACCTCGGTGAAAGGCGGATGTATGATGGGCACACCGCACGCGAGCGAGACGATTGAGCGCGTCACCATCGCGTACTCGCGCTCGAGGTTGTGCTGGAAGAGATCAATGGAGACATCTACCTTCGAGAGGAAAGACTGGAACTCGGAAAATGTCATGGAGCCGTGCGTGGTTACGGAGCCGTGCTGCTCGAGCCTGTCGAGGTCGGCCCTTGATTCGTGGGAACGTCCCACTCCCCCGCCCCAGTGCCACGGCAGGAGGAGGTCGAGGCTCATCTGCGGGTGCTCGAGCTGGCGCTCGAGCACCTCCACCCAGCTCCCGAGCGTGCTCCACGACTGGAGGTACCCGGCGACGGCAAACCTGACGCTCTCTCCGGCGACTCGCTCCGAGAAGTGGAGCGGGGCGCACATGTTTACGACCTCGAGCGGCAGGTGGCGAACGTCACGGTCGGCCTGGAGCATCCAGGCCAGGAAGTAGGGGAGCTTCTTCTTCCCGTTCACGATAAAGGCATCGGCGAGCTCTATGGCCCGGATCTTGCGCCGCCTGAGCGCGGCGAGCTCCTCTTTGGGGTATCCCTCCCCGTGCTGGTAGAGCGTCTCCAGCATCTTCGGGGCGAAGAAGTCGAGCACGTACCGCACACCCTTTATGGGTTTCAGGTGGTCCACCTGGTTGCTGTTTATGAGCACCGCCACGGCGGGCGCGTTCGATTCCAGGTAGCGGGCGAGCTGGCGGGCGCTGACGATCTCGGCGTGTGACGCCGTCGGGTGCGGTACGGACCTCCCGAACCGCAGCCACTGGCGGTCCGTGAACCCGCGGGTTACGACGGTCTTGACCTTGACGCCGTTGGCGCGCAGGCCCTCGGCGAGCCCGAATGCCCGCAGTCCTGGCGCCGCGACGGGCATCCCGAGGCTCGGGACGACGTCGTTGGAGAGCACGATGACCTTGTCCTTGGCTCCTACCACCTCTTCGGCACCCCGAGCCTGGAGACCACGATGACGCCAGCCCTGGTAATGTCCTCGCGCGGATACCGGACGGACTCGACGTGTTCCAGGACGATCTGGCCGTTCGTCGCCTCCAGCAGCAAATCGACGAACTCGAGCACCGACGTGGGGTAGACGGTGGAGGCCGCCGGCCATCCGCCGGCTACGAAGTCCTCGAGAAAGAGCAAGCGTCCGCCCGGGCGGGCCACCCGCCACATCTCGGAGAGCAACCTCAGCTTGGCAGGGGCAGGCTTGTAGTGCATGACCTCCACGCAGAAGACCAGATCAAAGCTCTCGTCCTGGTGGGGGAAGAGCAGGTCGGGTCCGAGGCGGTCGAAGGAGGCCGCGGGGAAGTTGGCCCGGGCGCCCGCGATCCGCTCCTCGCCTGCATCAAGCCCAAAGAAGCGCGTCCCTGCAAGATCGAAGCTAAAGGCCCAGCGCCCCGTCCCGCATCCAACCTCGAGGACGTCGAACGGGACATCCGCTGCGCGCGCGCCGCGCGCAGCGGCGAACTGCGGCTCGAGCACCGAGCTCTGTGCGCGGTGTGTGGCCTTGTCGAGCCCCGGAGCAACGTCGTTGGAGCCGAAGAGATCCGGCTCCGCCTCTAGCAGGGCGTAGATCTCGGCTACCGCCTCCTCCGGTCCCTCGCCCCCCACCTCTATGAGCTGACCCTCGGTCCAGTGGTAGCGTCGGCGCAATTCCTCGAGAACGGGTGAATTCTCGGGGGCAACCACACAGTCGAAGAAGGTGAGGCGCTCGAAGAGCGGCGTACCAAACACCGTCTTCAGGAACCCGGCGTCGAACCCGCGCGGGAGCACCACGATCATGGGCACGTCCCACTGCTCGTTAGACATGGCCTCGAACGGGAACGAGAAAAGGTCGGCGACGACGAGAGTAGTCGCCGCTTCCATCCAGCCGGCCAGCTTCGCGGGTAGCACGTCCCACTCGCTGAGCACGGGCCAGCCGTCCGGCGCCTCTGCTATCCGGCCGGCGAACCTTCCAGCGTATACGACCGGGCTACCGGCCGTCTTGCTGCCCATGGAGACTCGCCCCATGCTCCTCCGAAAGGTATCGTGCCTGTAGTGTCCGGAAGCTCCTCCTACGCCTGAACAACCACCCGAGAGGGGGTCTCTCCAGTCGTCTCAGCAGCAAGGCGAGATCCATCTCCGCCCGTTCGAGGCGGGCGATCTGGTACGGCGAATCCTGCGGTCCCTGAGGCCCCGGAGAGACGAGATAACGGTCCTCGAGGACGCGGAAGTTCCTATGGAGCCGGAACAAGGGCCCGAGTGGCCTGCCTCCCAGGCGCCTGAGTAACAGGATCAGGTCTCCCTCCGCCTCTGCCAGATAAGAGATGCGACTCAGCGGAGTCGAGGATCCGAGGTCTTTCCCCGACCGGCCGAGGCGGGCCTTGAGGAAACGCACCTCGAAGGCCAGGAGCTCGTTCTCCATCCTCAACGCGTCCACGTCGGTCGGCATGTAGAAGTCATCTTGCGGCAACCGGAGCCTCCTCCGCTAGCATACGCTCGGCCTTCCGGCCCAGCTCCTCCAGCGCCCCCCAGGTCGCCTCGACCTTCTCCGCCAAGCGGCGGTCCGAGACCGGCTGACGACCGGTCCTCCGGGCGACCACGCCGGGGTCGAAGGCCTCCCCCGGCGGCACATCCTCGAGATCCAAGCCCCAGCGCTGCTTTATGGCCCAGACGAGCGGGTAACCGTCCCGGAGCATGTCCATGGAGAGGGCCAGAGTATCCTCGGGGTAGGCACGGGCGAACCCGAGCAACGCGTTGTTGTGGACGAGCCACATCTTGAGGGCGAGGTCGGGCTCCTCCCAGAACCGCTGGTGCACGAGCCTGTTCCCACGGTTCAAGAATAGCTCCGTCGAATGCCTCTGCCCCAGCGAGCGCGTCACCTCCGAGAAGTGCCGGTAGACGATCAGAACCTTCACGTCCGGTAGCAAATACTTCCACAACATGATGAACAGACACGCCCGCGGGTCCTTGAACCCCCAGAGCCCGTGCCCGGCGTTCCTGCGCTCTATTATCTGTCGCATCGTGTGCCAGTGGGAGTCGTCCACCACGGGCAGGAACGGCTCGTCCACCAGCCAAGTTTGCTCGTTGCCGTTGAGTATCTGCTTATGCAGGTCCACCACCTCGCGGTCCTCGAAGTGGCCGTAGGGGTTCGATGGGAGCGCCTCGAGCAGCTCGTAGCCGAGGAACAGTCCCGCCCGATGTAGCAGCTGGGCTGTGGCCGACGTACCGCTGCGGTGGAAGCCCGCGATGATCAACTGGTCGCTCAATAAACCTACATCCTCTTCGGCGTCTTCTCGCTGGGCACTATACAAATTAATACCGGCGGTTGCTGAGTGTAGTGTAGACCATGTCCCTATACAGGCAGACCTCGTAACTTGGGCATCTTGCCGCGCTGAGTCGGGTCATGGCTCAGGACAACCGCCCTATGTGATCGGCCATAAATACCACGGGAGAACCAGTTGGACAATCCTGCGAGCGTCTCTCCAGACATGCTTGTCCCGGCGGCCGGGGTCTAGCTACCGCTGTAGATGATACGGTTCCCTTTTCCGTCGTCGGCGAAGGTCGTGTAGTAGAGGGCCGTACCACTGCTCCCGTGGGGGCCGAAGGTCATGGCGACGCGACCACTTGCTCCAGGATCAGTCGCGAACAGGGTTCTCGCAAATCCGCCTCCGCTCTTGGGCTTGAGCAGGAAGATCCTGTCACAGACGAAGTCGGCGAAGAGGTAGGCTGAGTCGTAGGCGTTGGGCCAGGAGCCGTCGTTCGGCATGAAGGCACCGCCGGTGATCGAGGTGCACCCTGTATCGTGGCTGTACTCGTGGATGCGAGGCGTCCGGCTTCCTCCGGAGTAGTCCACCGAGCCGGAGTGATAGGGGTTATCGTGCCGGCCCTCGCAAAGGTTCCAGCCGTAATCCGCGCCGACCGTTCCGCGATCGATCTCCTCCCACCTTGCCCCCCGACTTCGTTTAGTACCCGCCTTGGGCTATTCGACACGGAGATAGAGATCAACAACAGTCAAGTCCCGAAAGAGGTCCTGGATCTGATTCAGGCGGACCCCGAATCCACGACTTATCAGTTCGTCCTCACAGCGTATCCTCAAGACACAGCGCACGAGCGACACAGGTCAACGAACTCGCCACTTCGAAGAGCAACTCGCTGAGCGTGATCCTATAATCTATAGTACGTTGAACAGGAAGCTACTGTAATATCGATGAGATGGAGCGCCGGTCCCGTGATCATTGGACGATCTTTTGAGATCAAAAGGAAGTTAGCAGACCTTCCTGGCATAGCGGCCGAAGTCAGCGGTGGGCTCAACTCAAGAGGACCGATAGCTCAGAGCGATCAGTTGAAGCTGGTTCGTGGGAAACAAGTGATGGGCCATCGCCGTTGCTTGCAGGAGGAGATAGGTAGGTGATGGATTTAGGCCAGCAGCTCGCAAGATTGGAACCTACGAAAGCAGAGAGAGCTTACGACAACCTGACCAGGTATAGATTTGC
>JARDZQ010000132.1 GCA_029240775.1 Rubrobacteraceae bacterium
CGTTGGGACGATCTTCGTTGGGACGATCTTCGTTGGGACGATCTTCGTTGGGACGATCTTCGTTGGGACGATCTTCGCGCGGTTCGACGTCGAGGTCGTCCGGCCCCTGATCGGGCAATACCGAATCAGCAGTCTCCTCAGGGGACCCGACGGGAGCCTGACCCCGGGGTGCCTCGCCGTCCTGCGCGAAGGATTCCGCCCCGTTCTCTTCCTCGGTCTCCGGGGGCGTCTCGACGTATTCCAGATACCGAGCGTCACCCGTCAGAAAGGCGAGTACCTGCGCGTTGAACTCTGTGGTGCGTTCGATCATCGGCAGGTGTCCGCAATCATCGAGGAGGCAGACCTCAGCCTGGTCCACGCTGCCCCCCCATACGCCGACGGCCTGGGGGTCCACGATCTGGTCGTCCTCGCCCGCGATAAGGAGCATCGGCGTCTTGATGATGCGAGCCTGGCGCGCGAGCCTCCCGCGCGCTACTTCGCGGCGCGAGATGGCCAAGGTCTGGCTCGCCGCAGCCGGGGTGGACCGGCCCGCGTCCTCGACCACCTCCTCGGTCAGGTCCGCGGGGTCGGCGACGAAGGGTCGCATCCACAGCTTGCGAAGCGGTCGCAGGGCGCGCCCCAGAGTGTAGAAGATGGGCCCCACGACGGGGAGAGTGGCCAGCCACAGCGCCGTCGGAAGGTCGATCTGGTCCTCGTCCGCCGGGATGGCCACGAGGACGAGACGCCCGACAATGTCCGGGTGGTCGGCCGCGAGCTTGACGGCCATGGCCCCACCGAGGTCGTGCCCGATAACCCCGGTGCGGGTGAGACCGAAGTGGGCGCAGAAAGCGTACAAGAGCCTGCTACCGTTGCGCACCCCGTAGCCCGAGAGAGGCTTGTCCGACTCCCCGAAGCCCACGAGATCCAGGGTGTAGACCGTGAACCGCTGCGCGAGGCGTGGCGCGAGCTGCTCCCAGATGCGGGACGAAGAGAGCCAGCCGTGGACGAGGAGAACCGGCGGCCCGCCGCCGATGACGTTGTAGCGGATCCAGGACCCCTCGAGCTCCAGGTACTCGGTGTCGGGGGCGCTCTCCACCTCGTAGGCGTTGCGCCCGAGCGCGACGGAGGTCGCGACGACGACGCCAATCACCAGAAGCAACACTATCAATATGGTACTCATGGGCGCAATGATAACCCACATGCCCCGCTCGAACACACGGGCGAGCGTAGGGGCGGTGCGTAAACCGCCCCTACGCTCGCCGGGCATCAGGCATCAGGAATAGAGGAGGTGGAACACCACTCTAAAGGACTATGACCGGCCGCTTAGGACCCTTCGGATCACGACCGAGGCCACGACCGTGAGGAGCAGGGAGGATGTTCCGCTCAGGAGCCCCTCCTTGACGTCGTCCCGGATGCCGCGTACCTCGGGTTGGTCCACCAACCTCTCGGCGAGACGGCTTGCAAGCACGTAGGCGACGACGGTCGCCAGGATCATGATCACACGCTTGAGCTTATCGTCGTCCACCTTCGCTCCCTAACCGACCCTCTGGTGGCTCTCCTGGCTGTAGAGGTAATCGAGCTGGGAGCGCAGAACTGCCCGGTCGTCGAGTCCGGCGTGGCAGTCAATACAGAAGAGCACCTCTTCGCGACGCCCCGGATGGAGGTCGTGCTCCATCATGAAGTCAAGGAGCTCCCTGTAGCCCTCCCCGACCTGATCGACGAACTCCGAGAAAGAGATGCGGCCCGAGATCAGACGCTCGCACGCATCGCACGGCTCGAGCTTGCCGAGACGCCGGTTGGTGTGCCGGACGATAATCCCGGGGGCGATGTCCCCGATCCCCACTGCCTCCTTCGCCACGAAGGCCCCTTTCTAGACCCGAAACGGGGTCGTTCCCCTCTCCTGACACCCCTCAGGCCGGCGCCCCTGGGGGCGGCGGTTCGTGCAGTCTACGTTCAGAGGCGGACTTTGTAAAGCGACACCCGAAAAAGCCCCACGCCCGCGGATATACTCACGACCATGCGCGAAGCCCACAAGCAGCCGGCGCCCTGCCAGAGAGTAGCCTGACCGGTGCTCCGAGGAGAGAGCGTGCGCCGCGAGGCCCGGGCCGTAGTGGTCGGGGCGGGGCTCGCGGGGGCCTCCCTGATCCGTAACCTGCCCCGCGCCCTCAGGCGCCCGGGCGAGACCCTCCTGATAGACCGTGAGGAAGAATACGCGTTCATACCCCTGATCCACGAGGTCGCCGTGGGGCGGGTCCACCCCGACAGCGTCCGCTCGCCGATCCCCCCTCTCTGCGAGGACCGCTGCGAGTTTCTGAAGGCCGATGTAACCGGCCTGGACCTCGCCAAGAGAAAGCTCGAAACATCCTCCGGCGAGGTCGGCTACGAGTACCTGGTGCTGGCGAGCGGGAGCGCCGCAGCCCGGCCGCCGGAGAGCGTGGCCCCTTACTTCCAGCTCTTCTCGACGCTCGAGGACGCGCTCCGGTTGCGCCTCTCCCTGAGGGATGCCTGGCAAACGGGGGTCGGCCCGCGTGGCAGCCGGGAGCGACGTCCCGGCGAGCTCACGGTCGCCATCGTCGGCGGGGGCGCGACAGGGGTAGAGCTGGCCGCCGAGGTCGTCGCTCTCTTCCGGTACCTGAGGAAGCGAAGCATCCGTAGCCCTGCCGTCGAGCCCAGAGTGGTGCTGCTGGAAGCCACGGACCGTCTCATGGGATGGCTCGACGCCTACTTCCACGAGGTCGCGATGGAGCATCTCGGGCGTCTCGGGGTCGAGGTGCGGCTCAACGTCCCCGTCGAGGAAGCGAGCGAGAGGGGCGTGCGCGCCGGGGACGAGTGGTTGGCTGCGCGCACCCGCGTATGGGCGACGGGCATCGAGATCCCGGGTCCGATCCGGGACCTCCCAGGGGACCACGACCCGACCGGGCGGGTTCGGGTGGACGACCACCTCACACTGCCCGAACGTCCGGAGGTCTACGTCCTTGGGGACCCGGCGCTCTACAAGGTCCCGCACCGGGGCTCGCTCTACCCCACGGGCTCCGTCGCGGTACAGCAGGGGCCGTGGGCCGCCAGGGACCTCGGCCGGAGAGTTCGCAACTCCGCGAGCCGGCCACCCTTCCAGTTCTTCGACCGCGGATACGCAGTGAGCCTCGGTCCCGAGAGCGCCGTCGCCGAGGTGCTCGGGGTGAGGCTCAAGGGTCGCGCCGCCCAGGCCCTGTACAGGAGCGTTCTCCTCTACTACCTCAAGAGCCGCCGGGACCGCATCCTCACGGGTGCCGACTGGGCGATGGAGCGGACCCTCGGGCGCGTCGGCTTCGAAGGTGTCAGGCTTGAGGCGTCAGAGAAGAATAGCTGAAAATCCATGCCCGGCTAGGACTCCACCCGCGCTGGCGTCAGGTGACGCTCGACAATCTCCACAACGTCCTCGAGCGTCACCTGGGTGTACCAGACGTCATCCGGGTAGACGAAGACGACTGGCCCCTCGTGGTGGCGCCGGGTACAGGCGTTGCGCAGGACGGCGGAAGGCGAGAGCCCGCGCCGCTCAACCTCCTCCCGGAACGCCTCGAGGAGCGCGCCCCCTCCCTTGCCGCCGCAACGCCCCTCCCCCGGCGTCGCGCACACGAAGATCTGTCGCAGCTTTGCCACGGCAACCATTCTATTTCCCAGCGGAGATTATTCCAGGCACAGAGGCGGCTTCGGGCCACAGGTATCAGGAGGAACCTGTATCCCGAGACCTGAAAACCTGCTAAAAAGCCGTCGCCGAGAGGCCCGTCTCCGCGCGCTCCTGCACCCTCCGCGCCATCCCGGTTTCCTTGCCGGTCTCGGCGACAGCCTCCGCGACGGCTGGCGCGACCCGCTCGTCGAAGACGCTCGGGATGATGTAGTCTTCGGAGCGCTCCTCATCGGGGATCACGGCGGCCATCGCCTCCGCGGCCGCGAGCTTCATGTCCTCGTTGATCTCGCGGGCCCGCACGTCGAGGGCGCCGCGGAAGATGCCTGGGAAGCACAGGACGTTGTTGATCTGGTTCGGGTAGTCCGAGCGGCCAGTGGCGATGATGCGCGCGTGCCCGAACGCTACCTCGGGCCTGATCTCCGGATCGGGATTGGCCATCGCGAAGACTATGGGATCCTCGTTCATGCTCTCCAGGTGCTCTACGGTCAGCACTCCGGGGACCGAGAGCCCGAGGAAGAGGTCCGCGTCCCTCACCGCGTCGGAGAGATCACCGGTTCTGCCTTCGGGGTTGGTGTGCTCAGCGAACCACTGCTTGGAAGGGTTGAGCCCTTCGCGTCCCTCGTGCACGATGCCCTTCGAGTCGCAGCCGATGATGTTGGCCGCCCCGGCAGCCATCATTATCTTGGCGCACGCCACGCCGGAGGCCCCAACGCCGTTAACCACTATCCGGAGGTCCTCGATCTTCTTGCCGACTATCTTGAGAGCGTTGATGAGCGCTGCCAGCACCACGACAGCCGTGCCGTGCTGGTCGTCGTGGAAGACGGGGATATCCAGCGCCTCCTTGAGCCGCTCCTCGATCTCGAAGCAACGCGGAGCCGAGATGTCCTCGAGGTTTATGCCGCCGAATGCTGGGGCCAGGTTCTTGACGGTCTCGACGATCTCGTCCGTGTCCTTGGTATCCAGGCAGATGGGGAACGCGTCCACCCCGCCGAACTGCTTGAAGAGCGCGGCCTTGCCTTCCATGACGGGCATCGCGGCCCTCGGCCCTATATCCCCGAGCCCCAGGACCGCAGTGCCGTCGGAGACGACCGCCACGGTGTTGCGCTTGATGGTGAGGTTGAATGCCCTCTCGGGTTCCTGGGCGATGGCCCGGCACACCCGGGCAACGCCCGGCGTGTAGACCATCGAGAGGTCATCGCGGGTGCGGATCTGCATCCTGGAGCGGACCTCGATCTTGCCTCCGAGGTGCATGAGGAACGTCCTGTCGGAGACGTTGATGACCTTCACCTCGGGCAGGGAGTCAACGGTCTGGACCACCTGCTGGCCGTGCTCGGAGTCGCGGGCGTTGATCGTGATGTCGCGGCAGCTGGTCTGCTGGCCCATGCGCACGATGTCGACGGCGCCGACCATGCCACCTGCGTCGCCCACAGCCGTCAGGATCTTGCCGAGCGACCCCGCCCTGTGAGGGAACTCGACGCGCAGGGTCATGCTGTAGCTCGCGCTCGGTATGGTTTCCACAATCGTATCCTTTCCCTCTTCGTCCGTGAGAGGGATTGTATTGCATAGTTTGTCAGCACGCTTCAGCCTTTGACGCCTCCGCTTGTCAGCATTTCAGCTTCTTGGGCCGTTCGCGCTTGACGCACGGGAGCTACGAACCGCACCTCGTTAGCGGAAGCCCCATCAGGGGCGTGCTGACAAGCTATACAGGCAGATATCCGGGGTCTTCCGGCAGGTCCGTGCCGGGTAAGGCGTTGCGGCGGGCGACGAACCACCGGCCAAGCTCCGTCCCTTCCCCCGCCTCGCGGGACGCCTGATCCAGCCCCGCCCGCAGCTCGTGCAGGAGCGGCGGTCTTTCGCCGTAGGAGACAAGCTCAAGCTCGGCGGCCACGGCGGCGTCCACGAACTCGCCCCAGCGCCGGGCCGCGAGACCCGCGGGTTCGGGCGGCGACGCGAAGGCGCGCTGTATCTCGTCGGGTAGGCGGCTGGACTCCAGCGCTTCCATCCGCCCGGGGTCCGGCGTAGCGGAGGGAACCTCGTCCAGGTAGCGGCGGGCGGCGAAGAGCAAGAGCCGCGAGGAGACGGTTCGTTTGGTCCAGGAGCCGGCGACCCTCTCCCAGTCCACGAAAGAACCGCCATACA
>JARDZQ010000133.1 GCA_029240775.1 Rubrobacteraceae bacterium
AGGATCTCCCTGATGATCCTGTCCGCGGCGAGCGCGGTGATGTCCGCGGACCCCACGCCCGTAGGGATCACCTCGACCATGTCTGCCCCGATCACCTCTAGTTGCACAGCCACTTCCCGCACCGCCCAGAGCAGCTCGGCGGTAGTCATCCCACCGGGTTCCGGCGTTCCTGTGCCTGGCGCAAAGGCGGGGTCCAGAACGTCTATGTCCACGGTGAGGAAAACGGGTCCGTCTCCCACCGCATCCACCGCCCGGCGGACGACCTCCCTTATGCCGAGGTCCCTGACGTCGTGCATGAAGAGGCTCGTAATGCCCCGCTCGGCCTGCCAGGCGAACTCCTCCCTACCGGGCCAGTAACCGCGCAGTCCTACCTGCGCGTAGCGCTGCGGGTCTACGTGTCCGGCCTCGACGAGCCTGCGCATTATCGTACCGTGCGAGAGCTCGACGCCGAAGACCTCGGTGCCGGTATCGGTGTGCGTGTCGAAGTGCACCAGGCCCACGGGTCCGTGCGCGGCGGCGCAGGCGCGCACGTCAGGCTCGGAGATGGAGTGGTCCCCGCCGATGATCACCGGGATCGCGCCAGCCGCGAGAACCTGTGCGACGGTCGCTTCTATCGCGGCGTGGGAGCGGGTGGGATCCGCAGGTAGGACCGGCGCATCACCAAAGTCCACGACCCGCAACTCGCCGATAGCGTCGACTGAGGTCTCCAACTCCGGGCCTGAGGGGCTGCTCGCGGCGCGTATCGCCCGCGGCCCGAAACGCGCCCCCGGGCGGTCGGACACCAGGTCGTCCATCGGCGCGCCGACTATCGCCACGTCGACTCCTTCGAGATGGAACGGGTCCTGCGTATAGTGAACGCCGGCGAAGGTGAGCAGGCCCGCGTAATCGGGCTTCTCCCCCACAGATGCCCAGCGCTGGAGGGGATCTATCACGATGCTCCTGCTCCCGGGGTGTGGCAGTGCCCGTTGGCCGTAGGCGGCACGTCCAGCGCGGGGTTGCGGTCGAAGAAACCTACCGGCTTAAGCCAGAACGAAACCGTGTCGACGGGCATGATGGGCCAGTCCTCCGGGCGTGTGATGTGGTGCAACCCGAAGACGTACCACAGGACGACGTCGGCCTTCTCGATCGACCGGTTCTCCTTGGTCCACTCAGCGAGGCCACTGTCGGCGGCGCTCTGGTTGACGAACTCTCCGCACGGCCACCGCTCGTCCTCCCGATACGGCGTCACCCAGAGGTTGTGGCCGATCACCCCGGCGCGTTCGGATACCGGGGAAGAAGGGTCGAGCATCGCCGGGAAACAGCCGCCAGGAACAAGCTTGTAGCCGACAGGTGTGCCCAGGCCATTTTTTGCGTCGTCGTTCACCACCTTCCAGGAACGCTGGGTGTGCCAGTCGTAGTCTTGCTTGCCTTCTTCCTCCGTGCGCAGCGGCGTGTTCCTTTGCACGAGCGCGAGACCGTGCGGGTTGTCCGGACCGACAGGCAGGGCTTCGGACTCGGACATGTATACGGTGTTGTGCTGTCCGTCGACGTCAAGGTCGAGTCGGGCCACGAGGAAGTGCTGGTGGAACGGCGCGTAGGTGCGTTCGTCCACGAGATCGCCGTAGGGTGGCTGCTCCCCCTCGGGGAAGTGGGAGGTGACCATGATCCCTGTCGCCCTGACCTCGCATTCGATGTTGCCGTCCTGGTAGAAGCGCCAGTACGCCAGGTACTCGTAGTTGGCCACCGTGGCGTGGAAGGAGACCACCAGGCGCCGGCTTCTACGGACTTCGGCCCCGGCCACCTCGTCGACGTGCTTCCAGAGGACGGCGTCATCCTCCTCGTGGATGCACACGGCGTTCTTGATCGTGTACGGATCCCCTCTGGAGTCGTGCAGGGTCGCGTCGAGGTAGGAGATCTCGCCGAGGCAGTCGCAGCCCAGCTCCAGCGACGTGGTCATGAACCCCAGGCCCCACTCGCCGATGTCGAAGGCCGTGCGGCGGTAGTGGTCGAGGTTCGGGTCCCGGTATGGCACGACCATCTCCGCGAAGGACATTCGGTGTGCTATCTTGCGCACCCTTCCGCCGTCCTCGTATCCTACGCAGTACAGCACGAGGCCCTCGCGGTAGTTGAAGCCCAGCCGCATCGACCACTTCTGCCACCTGAGCTCGTGGCCGTCGAGGATGAACGAGGTACCCTCGGGCTGCGTGATCTCCAGCGGCTTGAGGTCCCGCTGAACCAGGCTGGGGACGTGTTTGGGTAGATACTCACCCATGATCTGCGGTTTCTCGACCGTGAAGTCGTCCTCGACCTCGAGTAACTCCATGCGGTTGAGGTCCACGACGAAGTGGAGCCCGTTGACCGGGTTCGCGTAGGGGTTCGAATCTTCGGCCGTGCGGTACCAGACGTCCGCCCAGCCGACCCGCATGCCCCGGTACTCCTCGGAGATCAGCGAAGCCCCGTACGCCCAGGTGTCGAAGAGGACCCTATCGAGGTTCGTGATGCCGCGGACGGCGAGGGCTTCGGCGACCCGGGGATCTTCGCGCAGCGCCTCGTCGCACTCGTGGAACTCGTCGACGGTGATGTTTGGCTGCTCGCCCGGACAGTGCTCCCACGAGACGACGCGACCCTCGGTGAGCGAGACGACCGACCTGTACGCTTGTCCGTCCTCGCGGTTCCAGCAGACTAATACCGCCTCCCGAGCTATCGGGTCCTCGGGTGCGAACCCCCGCAACGCCTCCTTTACCGGTTCCTTGAGCTCGATGGAAGCGAAGCGCCAGCGTTCGCTCATGTCCTTCTCCCGGCGCAGAATGTCCGCGGCCTGCCGGAGCTCCGCAGCGGTCAACGGGTCGAGCGGGTGCCGGACTGCTGCGGACCACTCCGTTCTGCCCGTGGATTGCCCCATCTCAGTGCTCCTCCGGGTCCCTGTCCTGCAGCAGATCCTCTTCGGTGGCGAGCACGGCCGTGTCGTGCCTGAGCGTCTCCCCGCGGAAGAACGCCGGCTCTCTAATCTGCCAGACGAACATCAAGATGGCACCCAGCAGCAGCAGGCCTACCCCGATAACGAAGACGGTACCCATCCCGAATACCGCTCCGCCGCTGCCGTAGGCCGGGTCGAAGGTATCGACGGCCGTTTTGAAGAAGAGGAGCGTGAGCATTATCCCGCCGAGACCCGGTAAGAGGCCCTTGAAGATGAAGTTCTTCGGGCTCGTGAATAGCTCCTGGCGGAAGTACCACACGCACGCGAACGCCGTGAGCGAGTAGTAGAAGGCGATCATCAACCCGAGCGCGTAGATGGTGTCGATCAGGACGTCCTCGCTGAGGAACGTCATTACGGTGTAGAAGATCGCCGTGGCCACGCCGGAGAAAAGCGTCGCGAATGAGGGCGAGCGAAATCGCGGGTGCACGTGCGAGAAACGCTCCGGCGCCGCCTTGTAGAAGGACATGGCGAGCATCGTCCGCGCCGCGGGCAAGAACGTGGTCTGCAAGCTTGCTGCCGCGCTGGCCACTACCGCGAGGAAAAGGAAGATGGCGAGCACGCCTAGCACGGGCTCGGCGAGCACGGCGAAAACGTTGTCCGCGGTGTCGGGATTGCCCAGCCCGATACCCTGCTCGCCGATGCCGGCGAACATCTGGGCCGAGATGGCAACTAGCATGTACGTACTGAGGATCGTGAGAATGGTCAAGAGCGCGGCCCGTCCCGGCGTGCTGGAGCTGCCGGTCGTCTCCTCGTTGATGGTGAGCGTGGTGTCCCAGCCCCAGAAGATGAAGATGGAGAGCGAAAGGCCGGCCGCGAAAGCCGCGAAAGACTCTATCGCGAAGGGGTTGAGCCAACTCCACGAAAAGCCGATGGCCAGTTCGGACGCCCCGCTAACCGCTTTGCCGAAGGCCAGCACGATGAAGAGGGCGAGGACGACCATCTGCAGCCCCACGAGTACGTACTGGACCCCTTTCGTCGCCGCCATGCCACGGTAGGAAATAGCTGTGGCGCCCACCAGGAAAACCAGGGTAGTCAGGACGTTCACGACCGCGTTGTCGCCCAGCGCCTCGATGGTCGGGTTCCCCAAGACGTTCCCGAGCAGCAGGTAGAAGAACGTGACCGCCACGCCCACGAGGTTGGACAGCACGATCACCGTCGCCAGCACGAAGCCCCACCCGCACATCCACCCGACGTGCGGGCCGAAGGCCTTCACCGTCCACGTGAACGAGGTGCCGCAGTCCGGCGCCTCATGGTTGAGCTCCCGGTAAGCATAGGCCACGAGCAACATCGGTATAAACCCCGCCAGGAAGACCGCCGGCATTTGCAGACCGACCTCGCTGACCGTGGGGCCGAGGGTGGCGGTGAGGGCGTAGGCCGGAGCCACGCAGGAGACGCCCAGCACGACGCTAGCCAGGAGTCCAACGGCGTCGTGCTCGAGACCCTTGTCCTTGAGGTCTTCGTGTGGACTATCGATTCTGGCCGTGTTCGAGGCGACGCCTCGATCGATCGACTCTGCTACGTTGCCTCCTTTCCCGGGGAGCCCGCCTGTAGGCTAGACGGTACTCTCCATTTTACTCGCCTATCGTGATCCTGCTGATTCGGCCTGCAAGCACAGCACGGGTACCTCCGAGCTGTGTCCTCCACCTCTACTCCTTTCCCCGGAAATGTCGACCTCCCAATCACACCCTCTACACAACGTTCCCCGTCTCTTCGCCCACCACAGCCGGAGACGGGAGCCTACTTATACAGTTCCTCTAGCGCTTTCGAGAAAACAACCGTGTGCCGGTCCACCTGCGCCTCCGTAGTCGTCGGCGCCATCAGGGCCATGTTGTGGAACGGTGTTATGAGCACCCCGCGGTTTAGCGCGTACAGGTGCAGCAACGTCTCGAGCTCGTCGTCGTGTGAGGCTGCCGCCTCGCCACCGTTGCGGGGCGGCACGGGCGAGAAGCCGTACTCGACCCGGCAACCCAGCCTGATCACGTTCCACGGAGCCCCCGCCTCCTCTATGGCTCCCTTCACTCCCCGCTCGAAGCGCTCGGCCAGCGGGACCGTATGTCTGAAGGCTTGCTCCGTCAGCACCTCGGTCAGGGCGGTGCGCATCGCAGCGACGGAGAGCGCGTTGCCGGCAAGCGTCCCGCCGACGCCACCGACGTCCACATAGTCGGCATCTTCCTGGGCCAGCGCCTTCTCGGCGACCTCCTTGGTGAGGCCGAAAGCCCCTGCCGGGACGCCGCCCCCTATGGTCTTGCCGACGGTCAGGATGTCCGGGTCGAGGCCGTGCTCTCTAGTGTAGCCGCCGTAGCCGGTAGAAATGGTGTGGGTCTCGTCTATGATGAGGAGCGTCCCGTGGCGGCGCGTGAGGTCGCGCAGCGCGTCGTGGAAACCCGGTTCAGGGAGTACTATCCCGATGTTGGTCATGGCCGGCTCGGCCAGCACGCACGCCACGTCTTCGTGGGCCAGGGCTTCCTCTAGCGCCATTTCGTCGTTGAACTCGACGACGCGGGTGGTGTGCTCGGGCTGCACCGGCGGGCCCACGTTGCCGGGACGGGCGACGACGCGGCCTTCGCGCAAGATGGCGAACGTCTCGTCCACAGTACCGTGGTAGCACCAGTTGAAGACCAGGATACGGGAGCGGCCGGTGATCTGCCGCGCTATCCGGATCGCGAACCGGTTGGCATCGGTCGCGCTCAGGGTCACTTGCCAGAGGGGCAGGCCGAATCCTTCGGCCAAGGCCTCGCCCACCGCCGGGGCGTCGGGCGAGGGCATCATGGTGGTGATGGCGCGGGCTGACTGCTCCGCCGCCGTTGCTGCCACCGCTGGTG
>JARDZQ010000134.1 GCA_029240775.1 Rubrobacteraceae bacterium
GGTGATGGCCTTCCCAAAGACCCAGGCCGCCCGTGACGAGATGATGGACGCCCCGGGTCCCGTCGATGAGGACCAGCTCGAGGAGCTGCACATCGCCGTTCGCCGTCGCCCCGGACCGGCCACGACCGGCACGGACCCCACAGCCCGCCCCGAAGAAGCGAACAGCTAGAGTAGCGGCATGGAGACTAACTTCGGCGCTTCGGCGCCGTACACCGTGGGCGTCGAGGAGGAGCTACAGCTCGTGGATCCCACCTCCCTCGCCCTGATCCCCGCCATAGACGCCGTCCTCGCCGCACGCGAGGCCGCGGGACTGCCCGAAGGCTCGGTTGCTTCCGAGCTCTCCGCCTCCTGCGTGGAGGTTCGCTCCCCGGCCTACCGGACGGTGGCAGAGCTGGCGTCGGAGTTCCCGGTACTACGCCGCCGGGTGCGGGATCTCGTCGAGGGCTGCGGGGCGCGCCTCGCAGCGGCGGGAGCGCACCCGTTCTCAGAGGCGACGGAGCAGGAGATCACCGGCAAGGAACGCTACCGCAAGGTGGACCGCGAGATGGGCTGGCCCGCGCGAATGCAGGCTATCTACGGTCTGCACGTCCACGTGGCGGTCCCGGACGAGGAGCACGCGATCCGGAGCGTCGCAGTACTCTCCCGCCACGTCCCCCTCTTCGTCGCGCTCTCGGCCAACTCCCCTTTCTGGGCCGGGACCGATACCCTGCTGGCCTCGGTGCGCACGAAAGTCTTCGGCCTCATGCCGCGCACCGGCCTGCCCCCCGCCTTCCGCGCATGGGAGGACTTCGAGAACTACGTGGAGGCTCTCGTAGCCGCGGGCAGCATACCGGACTACACCCTGTGCTGGTGGGACGCCCGTCCGCACCCGCGGCTGGGGACCGTCGAGCTCCGCGCCCCTGACACCCAGACAGAGTCCTGGCGTATCGCCTCCCTGGCCGCCCTTGCCCAGTGCCTGGTTGCCACCGCCGACGAGCAACCCCCGGAGAACCCCCTGTTCACGGCGGAGAACAAGTGGCGCGCCGCCCGTTACGGACTCGCCGCCAGCTTTCACGACTTCTCCACCGGCCGCAGTGTTCCGGCCCTGGAAGCTGTGCGGGATCTCGTATCCAGACTACGCCCCGTCTCCCAGGACCTCGGCTGCGAACCCCAACTCGAAGGCCTGCTCGAGATGACGCGGGCAGAGTCCGGCGCAGAGAAGCAACGCTCCGTCTACGAGAGACGCCACTCGATGAAGGACGTCGTCGAGCACCTCGTCGCGAACTTGTAAGCACACCTGCTTAGGCTTCGCCAGGCGGCTTGTCAGCCTGGCGGAGCCTTAGCAGCGCAAACAAAAGCTGAAATGCTGAAAAGCGAGGCCCTCGAAGAGGGCCTCGCTTGCTAACTAACGTTCTGACTCGCCGACTCCGCTGCCCTATGGCCGAAGACGACGGCGGCTGCGAGGCCGCTGGTATAGCCGCCCACCGAGACGCCGCCGACCTCGACACCGGCCGCGTAGAGGCCGGGGAGTGGCAGACCGTCCGAGCGGCGCAGGACCCTGCAGCCCTCGTCGACCGCGAGACCGCCGATAGTGTGTGTTATTGCGGGCGCGACCTCCACCGCCACGAAAGGCTGCGTCGTCACGGGCGCGGAGGGCTCGCTGCGCGGTGGCGAGAGCTCTGCAGCGCTGCCGGCTGCTACGGCGGCGTTGTACTCATCGAGGCTCTGGAGAGCCCGATCCCCGGATACCCCCGTTTCGCCGAGCTTCCGCGCCAGCTCGGCCACGGTCCCGGCCTCCAGCACTGTACCGCCTACCTCCCGGGCCGTGGCGACCATCTCGCCAACGGTCCGCTCCCGCACGCGCCGTCGAAGCCCCGCACCGTCCACGATATACCAGGCGCGCAGACCCGGCTGATGGGCCGTGGCTCGTGTCAGAGCCGTCTCCGACCAGTCGGCAGCCTCGTCTGCGTAGCGTTCGCCCCTCTGATTGAGCGCCACGGCGTAGCGGCCGTAGAGTTGGGAGACCTCGACAAACCGCTCCGCCGGGAACGCTGCGGGGGGAGCTGGCAGGTTCCGGCCGTAGAACTCGTCCAGGCCAGTGCTCTCCAGGGCCCCGGCCGCCAGCGCGGCCAGAAAGCCATCACCCGTGCTCCACGCGTGCGCCCGCAGGAGCATCCTCCCTCGTCCTTGCGTGATGTAGCGTCCGACCAGCTCCGGGCTCGCGGCGAAACCACCGGACGCCAGGATCACGGCATCAGCCTCCTCGGTTCGCCGCCCTTCATCAGATAAAACGCGCACCCCAGTTACGCGTCCTCGCGCATCCTGAACGAGACCAGCCAGCGCCGCGCCCAGGCACACCCGACCACCCGAAGCCGCTATCTCCTCCGACAGAGCAGCTACGGTCGGCCGCGGCGCGAAGCGAGCGCCAGTTGTCAGCGGGTTGCCGGTCTCGCGTATCAGAACCGGGGCACCGAGCTCCTCCAGCCACGAGAGACAGGGCGCCAGCCGGTCCAGGATCAGCCGCTGCAAGGCAAAGTCACCGCCGGGGGCCTCGCTCCTGAACGTCGGCAGGTCCCTGTAGGTCCAGATGTAGCCGCTCGAGTAGACGAAGGAGCCACCGAGCCGGTCACCCTTCTCCAGCAGGGTAACGCGGGCGCCGAGCTCGAGAGCCCTCCGGGCGGCCACCAGCCCAGCGAGGCCGCCGCCGGCGACGGTGACGCGCATCGGGTCTGCCTAGGTCAGTGAGAAGGTGGGCTTGTGCTCCACGTACTCGACGCTCACGCCCTCGGGCCCCCGGACGAAGACCGCCAGGGTGTTCGGTCCCTCCACGAAGTCCTGTATCTCGAGCCCCTGCTCCTCGGCCTGTTTGCGATGCTCTCCGGCCGAGTCCACGAGGCACCCGAGGTGGTAGAGCATGCCCTGAGCCGCTGTGTCGAACGTGGAGGGAACGAGCCGCAGCCGGTATTCCCCGGCCCTCACTGTAGCGGCCTCATCGCCGGGGGCAAACCCCATCTCGACGAACTCGCGGGCGGAGTCCTCCGGATCACCGGAGCGCAAGACGATACCCTCGAGGTCGTAGTCCGTGAATTCGCCCTCCCCGGGAACCAGCGCGAGCGGGAGCCCTTCGGGAGCGGAGAAGCGGTACTCGTCACCCGCGACTTCGACGTCGGCGAGCCGTGCGGCGGCGGACTCCGGGTCGTTGACCCGGATCAGTATCCGCTCTATCACCCCCGGCGTCGGCTCGGAGCCGCTCGGCGTGTCGAAGAGCGTCAGCTTGCCGATCCTGCCCCCCGCCCCGACGAGGGTGTAGCGGTCGGTGCGATCAACGACGTGAAACCCCAGGTGCGAGGTGAGAAAGTCCGCGACGTCATCCCTGTCGCGCATGTAAAGCGCTATGTGATCCAGCCTCTGTACCTTCACCTTCCCTCTTTTCTGCAAGCTGTCAGGTCGCGTAGAAGATACCACGCACCACGCGTCTTTACGCCGCGGCGCGATCTCAGATGTCGCGGTGTGCGCCGAAGCGCTTCCGACGTGGCGAACGAACATGCCTCGAGTCAACGCGACGTTGGCGAGAAAGCCTTTCGCAGGAGCTCGGGCAGTACCTCGCCCGCGGGACCGCGCAGCACGTGGTCGGCGTTTCCGGTAAGTGGAGTCTCGCTGGGGTTGACCTCGACGAGCGTCGCGCCGCTCTCGAGCGCCTCGTAAGGCAGCGCGGCGGCCGGGTACACGAGGCTCGAGGTGCCAACCGAGAGAAATACCTCGCATTCGCGGGCGGCCTCGGACGCCGCCTCGAACGCTCCGGCGGGCAACATCTCACCGAACCACACCACGTCGGGCCGAAGCGGAGCCCCACAGTTCGGGCACACCGGCGGCACCGCTCCCCCCTCCTCCGGCTCGACGGTTTCACCCTCCCAGGAGCACCTCGAGCGGAGGATGTTCCCGTGAAGCTCTATCACGTTCTCGCTGCCGGCTCTCCTGTGCAGGCCGTCCACGTTCTGGGTTATGAGGGTGAAGACAGGGACCCTACCCTCCAGCTCCGCGAGTGCCCGGTGGCCCGGGTTGGGCTCGGCCTCCGATACCAGCCTGCGACGCCACTCGTACCACTCTGACACCAGGTGGGGGTCCCGCTCGAACGCCTCCGCGGTCGCAAGTTGTTGCGGGTCGTAACGCGCCCACAGTCCTGACCGGGCCTCGCGGAAGGTCGGCACCCCGCTCTCGGCCGAGATCCCGGAGCCCGTCAGAACGGTTATCCGCCCGGCATAGCGGAGGGCCTGGATCAGGCCCCGTGGGATCTCCCTCTCGCTCAACCGGCGACGGCCCGGAGCAGGTCTTTCGCCGCAGCGGGAACCGCCTTCTCCTCACCCGAGCTCATCTCGCGCAGCGTGCAGACGCCCCGCGCGAGCTCGTCCTCGCCGATGACGGCCGCGTAGGCGGCACCGGAACGGTCAGCCTGCCTGAACTGGCCCTTCGCGCTGCGCCCGGCGTAGTCCAGGTCGCAGGCGACGCCCTCGGCCCGCAACGCGCTCGCCAGCCTCATCGCCAGGGTCCTCGCCTCGGGAGCGAGCGTGACAAAGAAGACGCCGAGCGAGGACGAAGCCTCGTGCGATGCGGCGGCGAGCAGGATGCGCTCCACCCCGCTGCCGAACCCGATCCCCGCGAGGTCCGGCCCTCCGAGCTCGGCGACGAGGCCGTTGTAGCGTCCCCCCGCACCCACGGTGTCCTGGGCCCCCAGAGCGCCGCTCTTCGCCTCGAAGACCGTTAGAGTGTAGTAGTCGAGCCCGCGCACGAGCCGTTCGTCGACCTCGTACGGTATGTCGAGGGCCTCGAGCCCTCCCTTGACGGCTTCGAGGTGCGCCGCGGCCTCCGGGCTGAGGAAGTCCCCTATCGTCGGCGCCTCCGCGAGCAGCGCCTGGGTGTTCTCGGCCTTGGAGTCGAAGGTGCGCAGGGGGTTCGTCTCCAGCCGGGCGACCGAGTCGGGGTCCAGCTCGTCCCGGTGTCTGCGCAAGAACGCGCGCAGCTCCGGTACATAAAGCCGGCGCGTCTCCAGATCGCCCAGGTTGTTCAGGTAGATCATCTCGTCCTCTACGCCAGCAGCCTGGTGAATAGCGTAGAGGAGCGAGATCACCTCTACGTCGACCAGCGGATCTGTGGAGCCCAAGACCTCGACCCCGATCTGGGTGTGCTGCCTGTAGCGTCCCTTCTGCTGGCGCTCCTGGCGGAACATCGGCCCTACGTAGAATAGCTTCAGCGGCTGGGCCTGCTTGTAGAGCCCGTGCTCGATGTAGGCGCGGATCGCGCCGGGTGTACCCTCAGGCCTCAGGGCGAGGTCCCGCCCGCCCTGGTCCGTGAAGGAGAACATCTCCTTTTTGACGACGATGTCCGAGGCCTCCCCGGCGCTCCGGGCGAAGAGCTGCGTCTCCTCGAAGATGGGGGTCCGGACCTCCGAGTAGTTGTAGCGCCGAAACTGGTCTCGGGCGCGCTCCTCCACGAAAGCCCACAGCTCGGGCCGCTCGTGCGGCTCGCGGCCGCCCGGGTAGACATCGTAGGTCCCCTTCGGCGCCCTGTAGCTCACGGGAGGATCGGAGGCAGATACGGGTTGGTGCGAAGTTCTTCGGCGGCGGAGAGGACCGGACCGTGTCCGGCGTAGAGGCGTGTGCCCTCTCGCCAGTACGGCATCACCTTCCGCAGGGAGACCTCGATCTCCTCCCACGAGGCGCCGGGTATGTCCGTCCGGCCCACGCTCCCGGGCAACACGAGGTCGCCGACGATCTGGTCCTC
>JARDZQ010000135.1 GCA_029240775.1 Rubrobacteraceae bacterium
GATGACGGCGGCGAGCATCGTCGTCATGAAGTGCAGGACCGAGACCTGGCGCCCGATCAGGCCTGCGGCGAGCACCAGCGAGGCGACGACCCCGGCCCGCATGGCCGACGGAGGCGCGCCCGCCACGAGGATGTACACCCAGGTGAGGGCCAGCGTCGTGAGGGCGCGTGTGACAGCTGAGGCGGTCAAGGTCCGCAACGCGAAGTAGATCACGGCCGCCAGCACGGCGACGTGCTGGCCTGAGATCGCCAGAACGTGGGTTATGCCGCTGCGTCGAAAGTCTACTTCCAGGTCCTCCGGTATGAGCGAGCGGTCCCCGAGGACCATCCCGCGCACGACGGCTGCCTCCTGCGGGCGGAGCCCGTAGCCGAGCGCCGCGTCGGTGCGGCGGTGGACGCGCCCGATCCAGCCGAGCTCCTCATCCACGGGCCACACGCTCGTCGCTTCGACGACCGCGGAGACGTTCTTGGTAGCCAGATACGTCGCGTAGTCGAAGCCGTCCTCGCCGGGCTGGGGGCGTGAGATCTCCCCGTCCACCCGCATCCTGTCGCCTACCCCGACGCTGAGGTCCCCGGCGAAGACCTCGACGCCCCCGCCTCGCAAGACCTCCCTCCCCCCGTACCACAAGTGCTCGACCCGGACATCGGCCCTGTAGCCCCAGCTGCTCGCAACCGGCGGCGACGCTACGCTGCCGACAATGACCACTTCCCCCGGCTCGAGGGCAGCGAGCTGCGCGAGGGGGTCCGGGGTAGCCGTGTGCAGAAAAGAGATCCCGACCCCAGCCCCCGCGAAGAGCGGAGCCAGAATAACCATGAGCCGCCACTCTCCGGGCACGAAGCCTCGCCACGCGAGAGCAGCCACCGAGAAGATGATGCACGCCGCGATGATCGCCGGGACCAGAGTAGGCGCGACGGTACCCGCTACGATGCCTAGTGCGAGCGTGATCGCCCACGCGTCCAGGCGCACTGGCTCTCTGAGGTCGAGAACCGGTCCGGCTCTAGAACCCACTAGACCGTCGCGAAGGGTTCGATCTTCTCCAGCGTCGCCGGGCCTATGCCCGGGATCTCCTCCAGCTCCTCAACCGACCTGAATGACCCGTTGTTCCGCCGGTACTCCACGATGGTCTCGGCTGTCGCCGGCCCGACCTCCGGCAGCTCATCCAGCTCCTCCACATCGGCGGTGTTGATGTCGATCCGGAGCGGATCCTGCGCTTCGTTCTCTACCTCTTCGAGCGAGGCGCTGTAGACGACCTGCGGCGCGCGCTCGGAGACTCGCGAAGCGTAGAATGCCCCTCCGACCAGCACGACCACGACCAGCACCGAGACCGCTACCTGCGGCCGGTACCGCGCGAGGGTGCCGGTGGGGAACGCCTGCGAAGCGCTTCCCTGGCGCGTCGCCGTCTCGAACGCATCCCATCCCATCGGGGATGGTTATCGGACCCAGAGATAAGAAGATTTAATATGTCGAAGGGGAAGCTCGGGAGATACTTCGCTCGCGACTTACCCAGGAGTGGAGCCGACGGGGATCGAACCCGTGACCTCCACGCTGCCAGCGTGGCGCTCTCCCAGCTGAGCTACGGCCCCGAAAAGAACGGACAGAGTATATGTAGCCTACCGCGAAGTGTCAACGCGGTCTCGTCCAGTCTACTCCGGCCAGTGTTCCTGAGGAGCGCTGCGCCAGAAGGACTCCAGGCGGTAGTAGTCGCGGGCCTCGTCGGTCAGGACGTGGACGACCACGTCGAGGAAGTCCAGGCTGATCCAGGCCGTCCCCTCTTCGATGCGCTTGGTGCGCGGGCGGTGTCCGGCCTCGATCATCTTCTCTATAACCTCCTCGGCGACGCGCCGGGTCTGGCGCTCGGTCTCGGCGCTGGCTATGACGAAGTAGTCCGTGTACGAGACGAGGTCTCTGAGGTCCACTATGGTGACGTCTCTGGCGAACATCTCGCTCGCCGCCCTTGCCGCTGTCGCAGCCATCTCATGGCTCAGGGCCTCACCCTCGGTCTCGACGCTGCTCCGCCTCATGGCGGACTCGTCGCGGTTCACCGCGTCTCCTCCTTCAAACGTCCTCCCTGTCCGCTTCTCTTCTCATCGCCTTCGTACAACCTCCTGTCGCTTATGATCCGGTAGACCCCCTCCGGTACCAGGTAACGCACGCTCTTGCCCTGCAGGATCCGACGCCGGATGCCGGTCGCCGAGATGTCCACCCGCGTGCACTCCACTGGGAAGATACGGTCGAAGTTCCGCAAGCCCGCCTCGAGGTGGCCAAGTTTGGAGAGATCAAAGCCCGGGCGCGTCGCCGCGACCATGACGACCTCCTCGAGAAGCCGGTCCGGGTCCTTCCACGCGAGCAGATTGGAGACCTCGTCCGCCCCGCTGATAAAGAACCACTCGTCGTCGGGGGCGCGCTCCTTGAGGATCTGCACGGTCTCCACGCTGTACATCGGACGTCCGGCGTCGACCTCGACCCGGTCCACGCTGAAGCGCTCGTTGCCCTCTACCGCGGCCTCGACCATCTCGAAGCGGTCTTCAGCGCTAGCCCGCACGCTGGAGGCCTCCTTGTGTGGGGGGATGCCCCCCGGGACGTACACGACGCGAGCGAGCCCCAGCTCCCCCATGACCTGCTCGGCGATCACCATGTGCCCCATGTGGACGGGGTCGAAGGTCCCGCCGAAGATCCCGACCTTCACAGCAGATACCTCACCTGAAGTCGAACACCGTCTCGCCGATCCGGATCTCGTCTCCCGGCTGCGCGCCCGCGCGCCGCAGGGCGCCGACGACGCCGCTCCTCTCGAGCTCGCGCTGGAAGCGCTCGACACCCTCGGGGTTCTCCCAGTCTGTCTTGAGCGCGAGCCGCTCGACGCTCTCGCCGGCGACGGCGTAGCCGCCGTTCTCCTTCTCCACGCGCACGCCCTTCCACGTCGGTCGGAAGACGCGGTGGGCGCGAACCGCTTGCTCCCCGGTGGAGCGGTCGCCCAGCTGGCGCATACGAGCCTCGAGGAGGTCCCGCAGGTCCTCGACACCCTCCCCCGTCTTCGCGGAGACCTGCAGCGCGCCCGGGAACGCCTCCCGCAGGTAGTCACGGAGCTCCTCGTCCAGGAGGTCCACCTTGTTGAGCACGGTGACGGTCGGCTTCCTGGAGAGCCCCGCTGCGTACAGCTCGCCCCGGAGGGTAACCTCGGCCCCCTCCGGGTCCTCGCTCGCGTCGAGGACGAGCGCCAGGAGCCGGGCGCGGGCGACGTGCCTGAGGAAACGGTTGCCGAGGCCCCGGCCCTCGCTCGCGCCCGAGATCAGGCCCGGGATATCCGCGACCACGAACGGCCGGCGGTAGCGCCTGTCGTCAGCGACCCCGAGCTGCGGAGAGAGCGTGGTGAACGGGTAGTCGCCGACCCTCGGCCGCGCGGCGCTTAGAGTTCGGAGCAGTGAGGACTTGCCGACGTTCGGCAACCCGACGAGGCCCACATCCGAGAGCACCTTCAGCTCGAGCCGGACCTCCTTCTCCTCTCCCGGCAAACCCTTCTCGCGGAAGCCGGGCGCCCGGCGGGTCGAGGTCGCGAACGACGCGTTGCCGCGGCCACCCTCGCCGCCGCGGGCGGCGATAAACGACGATCCTGGCTCCGAGAGGTCGGCGAGCAGGCCGCTCTCGTCGTAGACCTGGGTACCGACCGGGACCTCGATAACGGCATCGTCTCCGCGCTCGCCGGTACGGTTGTTGCCCGAGCCGTGGCCGCCGCGGCCGGCCTTTACCACCCGGCGGTGAGCGTAGGGCTCGAGGGTAGAGAGGTCTTCGGTGGCGCGCAGGATCACCGAGCCGCCGTCGCCGCCGCGTCCGCCGTCCGGGCCGCCGCGCGGCTTGTACTTCTCGCGGTTAAAGGAGACGCTGCCGTCGCCGCCGCTCCCTGCACGGACGAGGAAGCTCGCTTCATCTACGAACTGCAACGGGGCTAGAGACCCCCAGAGAGACTGGTCCTCAGGCCGTGGCCTCCTCGAGCACGCTCACCACGCTCTTGCCCCGGCTACGGTCGAAGCTCACCCTACCACCCACCTTGGCGAAGAGGGTGTCGTCCGAGCCCTTGCCGACGTTCTGGCCGGGGTGCACCTTCGTCCCGCGCTGGCGCACGATGATGCTGCCCGCGGTGACCCTCTGGCCCCCGTAGGTCTTCACGCCGAGGCGCTTGCCTGCCGAATCGCGACCGTTGCGCGACGAGCCGCCGCCCTTCTTATGAGCCATCAGATACCTCCAGAACCCTCACCCGGGTCAGCGACTGTCGGTGCCCGGTCTTCTTCCTCGAATCCTTCTTCGGCTTGTACTTGTAGACGTGGATCTTCTCGCCCCGCAGGTGCTCGAGGATCTCCACTCTAGCAGTTCTCTCACCGAGGTCTACGCCATCGTCGTCGGCGACGAAGCCGACAGGCAGCTCGACCGAGTCCCCGACCTCGCCCTCCAGCCTATCGACGACGAGCTCCTGGCCCTCCCTAACCCTGTACTGCTTTCCACCGCTCTCTACGACCGCAAACACTGTATAAGCTCCTAAGGTTTCCAAGACTCTGATCCAGGCGTACGAACCTCGTACTGTTCGGGGCGATAGTATACCCGCCATCCGCCCCATCGACCAGTATACGGTTATACCTTGGGATGCTTCGAGACCTCGGTCTTGGCGTGGATGGCGATGCTCTGCAACAGGCCCAGTGAGAGGACGCTCACCACCAGGTTGCTGCGCCCGTAGCTGATAAACGGCAGCGGGATGCCGGTGACGGGCATGATCCCCATCGTCATCCCGACGTTCACGAAGACGTGGAAGAGGAAGATGGTGGCGACGCCTACCGCGATGAGGACCCCGAACCGGTCGCGCGAGATGGTCGCGACGTGCAGGATGCGCCAGACGAGGAGGAAGAAGAGCAAGATGAGCACGATGCTGCCTACGAAGCCTACCCTCTCTGCCAGGTTGGAGAAGATGAAGTCCGTGTTCTCCTCCGGTAAGAAGCCCAGGTTCGCGAGCGTCTGGGCGTCGAGGCCCTTGCCCGTGATCCCCCCCGATCCTATAGCCATCTTCGACTGGCACACCTGGTAGCTGATCCAACTGCTGCAGTCGCCGTCAGAGAAAGCCGTCAGGCGGGCGATCTGGTACTCTTCCAGGATCTTCAGCTTCACCGCCAGGGCCGCGGTGATGGCGACGGCGACGACGAGACCGGCAAGCTGGACGACCTTCGCTCCGGCTATATACGCCATGGTGAAGAAGACGGCCCCGAAGACGAGCGCCGTCCCGAGGTCCGGCTGCATGAACACAAGCAACGCCGGCACGGCGAGGACGCCCAGGGCCTTGAGGAAGACGGTATGCTCCCCTACGGCTCTCTCGGCGAAGTACCCGGCGAGCACGATGACGATGCCAAGCTTGGCGAACTCGGAGGGCTGCACCTGCACGGGACCTATGTCTACCCACCGCTGGGCGCCGCCGGCCGCGGTCCCGATGAAGATAACGGAGAGGAGCATGAGGATAACGAGGCCGTAGATGGGTCTGAGGTAGCGCTGCCAGAACCGGTAGTCTATAAGCGCGAGCGGGATGGCCCCGGTCACCCCGAGGACGAAGCCGAGCGCCTGGTTCATGGCGTACGCCTGCTGGGCCTCCGAGCCGGCCACGTAGACGGCGAGAATGCCAAAGGCCGAGAGCGTCAGCGAGACCAGGAGCAAGACCGGGTCGAGCGACCTCCACTTTGGCAGGTTCGCGGCCCTGGTAGTCTTCGCTTCCTTGCGGGTA
>JARDZQ010000136.1 GCA_029240775.1 Rubrobacteraceae bacterium
CTCATGCATAAGACCCAGGTCTTCATAGCACCCGACGGCGACCACTTCCGCACACGTCTCACCCACACGCTCGAGATGATGCAGATCTCACGCACCATAGCCCGCTCCCTGGGCCTGAATGAGGACCTCACAGAAGCGATCGCCCTCGGCCACGACCTCGGCCATACCCCCTTCGGCCATACCGGAGAAGCCGCCATCTCCAGCGTCCTCGCTACCTACGGACGGACCTTCCGCCACAACGAGCACTCCCTCCGCGTCGTTGACAAACTGGAGAAGAGCGGAGAAGGATTAAACCTTACATTAGAGGTTAGGGACGGCATACGTAACCATACCGGTAAAGGTTATCCTTCGACGCGGGAGGGTGAGATCGTACGCATCGCGGACCGCATAGCGTACGTGAACCACGACGTGGACGACGCTTTGCGGGCTGGGATCATCTCCTGGGAGGAGTTGCCGGAGCGGCCACTCTCGGTGCTCGGGGAGAAGATGAGCGCGAGGATAGACACGCTAGTGCGGGACATGATCTCCAGCTCAAGGGACCGAGGTGAGATATCTCTCTCCGAGGTGGTCTACGGGGCGCTCTTGGAGCTCAGGACGTGGCTATTTCGCCACGTGTACGGTGATCCGCTCTCGCGCGAGAACGAGAAGGCCGCGGGGGTGGTTAAGGCTCTCTTCGAGTACTATCTGGAGCACCCCGAGGAGCGCGCCGGGACCGACCCCGACCCGCTCGTGGAGACCGTCGACTTCGTGGCCGGCATGACGGATCGTTACGCCCTGGCGACCTACAGGCGGCTCTTTCTGCCGCGCGGTGAGATCTTTGCGTAGGGACGGATCGTGTAAGGGTGCGCGAACCGCCTCTGCTACGCGTTACCCGGTATTCAGCATGCCGGAGGAGATACCCGAGACGGTGAGAAGCAGCGTGTTCAGCGTGAGCTCTCGTTCGGGGGAGCCTTCCGGGAGATGGCGGAGCTGGCGCAGCAGATTGACCTGCACATAAGAGAGAGGGTCTACGTACGGGTTGCGGAGACGTATCGAGCGTTGCAGGACCGGGCTATCGTCGAGCAGGTTCTCGTTGCCCGTGATCCCGAGCAGCGCATCGACGCAGGCGGCGTGCTCGTCGGAGATCCTGCGCCACAGGCGGTCTCTGATCCCGGCGTTATCTACTAGTGAGACGTAGGTCTCTGCTATGCGGAGGTCACTCTTCGCGAGGGTCATCTGCATGAAGTCGATCAATGTCCGGAAGAACGACCATCTCTCGTACATTACGCGCAGCGTGTTCAGCCCACCGTTCCTGCTCGCGTAGCCGCCGAGCGCCGTCCCCGCGCCGTACCAGGAAGGGAGCAAGAAGCGGTTCTGGGTCCAGGCGAAGACCCATGGAATGGCGCGCAGGCTCTCCACGCTGGCGTTTTGCACCCTTCTGGCCGGCCGGCTCCCCATGTTGAGCATGCTGATCTCGCCGATAGGGGAGGCGCCGGAGAAGAAGTCCAGAAACCCATCGTCTTCGTACACCAGAGCTCGATAGGTCTCCCGCGCCTTGTCGGACAGCTCCTCCATGGCCGTGATCCACAGGGACTCCGGCTGGTCCGGAGAGTGGTCGGTAGTAGCGGAGCTCTCGAGCACGGCGGCCAGCACGGTGTCGAGGTTACGCCGGGCCAGCCCGCGCATGCTGTATTTGAACGAGATCACCTCTCCCTGCTCCGTTATACGGATCCTGCCGTCGAGCGTGCCCGGAGGCTGGGCCATGATGGCCTGGTAACTCGGGCCGCCGCCGCGTCCGGCGCTGCCACCGCGGCCGTGGAACAGTCGCAGCCGCACGCCGTGCTCGTGCGCCACGCGCGAGAGCGCTACCTGCGCCTTGTACAGCGCCCAGTTGCTCGTCACGTAGCCGGCATCCTTGCCGGAGTCGCTGTAGCCGAGCATGATCTCCTGCAGATCTTCCATCCGCGAGAGGGAGGAACGATAGAACGGGTCGTCGAGCAGGCGCCGTAGCACCTCAGGTGCCCGTTCGAGGTCGTCTATGGTCTCGAAGAGCGGTGTGATCCTCAGATGGTTCTGCGTGCATCGGCCGCTCTCGTCCACCTCCAGCAGCCCGGCCCTGCTCGCGAGCAGTTGCACCGAGAGCACGTCGCTCGCCTGGTGCGCCATGCTCAGTATGAATGTCTCGACTGGCGGCTCCGAGAAAGCGTCTGTGGCAAGCCGGATGCGCTCGAAAGTCTCGAACACCTCCCTCGAGCTCTCCGAGACACCTTCTGAGTCAAGGGCGGCTCCATCCACTACGAGCCGCCGCAGGAGCGACGTGCGTGCCGCCTCGTCCATCGCCGTAAGATCCTCGCCGGTCCCCGTAGACACGAGCTCGGCGACGGCCTTCACTATCATGGAGCTCTCCTGCCGCACGTCCAGCTTCGCCAGGTGGAAGCCGAAGACCTCGGCCTGCCGGATCAGATCCCTCAAATCGCCGTGAGCGATCCTCTCGCCTCCGTGCTCGAGGAGGCTGCGGCGCACGATGCTCAGGTCTTCTACGAAGTCCGCCACGCCCGGATACGCTGCGGGGGAGCCCGGCCCATCGAGCGTGCGCCTCAGGCGCTCTCCTACGAAAAGTAGCTTGCGGCGGTAGATCTCGTACGGGTCCAGGCCCCGGAAGCGCTCGGCAGCCTCCCCCAGAAGCCCTTCGTCCCGCTCGACGGAAGAGAGGAGCTCTTCGGAGACCCCGACGAGCCGCGCGGACTGGCTCATGTGGTCCACCAGCGAGAGCACGGAGCTCCGGTGACGTTTGAGGATCAACTCCCGGTGCAACTCGAGGGCCGCGCTGAGCGTACCGGGCCTGACGAACGGGTTGCCGTCCTGATCGCCCCCGACCCAGGAACCGAACTCGAGGACCCGGCCGATCTCCGGCGCGTCCTCTCCAAACCGGCGAGCGAGCTCGTCCTCGAGCTCCCGGTACACGTCCAGGGTGGCGGAGATCAGGGGGTTCTCGAAGAAGAGCAGCGTCCGCTCTATTTCCTGGGTAACCTCGGGACGGCGGACCCTGAGCTCGTCCGTCTGCCACAGGAGCGTCACTTCCTCGGCGAGCCTCTCCTCCAGACGCCGCCGCTCCTTCCAAGTGAGCGTCCCTGACTCAAGCGCCTCGAGCATCTCCCCGATCGCCGCGTGCTTCCGGCGGACGCTCCGCCGCATGGCCTCCGTCGGATGGGCTGTCAATACCAGGCCGACGCTCATCCCGTCGAGCACCTCCTCCAGCCTCTCCGCCCCGAGCCCCTCTCCCTCCAACCGCGAGAGCGCGCTCGCCAGGGAGGCGCGCTGCGGAGGGTTGCTCGGGGAAGACTCGTACTGCCGGCGACGCCGGATCCTGTGGTAGCGCTCGGCTATGTTGACGAGCTGGAAGTACACCGAGAAAGCCCGGACGATCTTCCGCAACTGCTCGCCGTCCAGACCCTGGATCTTCCGCCTGAGCCGCTCGTCGAGCGCCAGGTCATAGCCGAAGCGCAGCCTCTTGCACAATAGCCGCACCTCTTCCTCAGTATCGAAGAGCTCCCTGCCCTCCTGCTCGATGAGGACCTGGCCGAGAACCCTCCCGAGGAGGTTGATGTCCCGCCGCAACGGCTCGTCCTTGGGCTCGAAGCCGACCCCGGGAGGCAGGTCGGCGTACCCGGTCTCCGGAACCGTTCCTATCTGCTCGCGGATATTCACGCTACGTAGAGTAACATTACCCCTAGCCGCACCACGAGGGGGTAATGGATGTTGGTACAGAGGCACTCGGTTACACAAGGGGAGAGAGCTTGAGGATCTCCGACCGCAGTATAGAGGAGGTCCGCGAGGCGGCGAACATAGTGGAGGTCGCCTCCGAGTTCACAGCCCTCCGGCGCCAGGGCACTCGCTTCACCGGGCTCTGTCCTTACCCCGACCACTCCGAGAAGACCCCCTCTTTTAGCGTCTCCCCGGACCGGGGCTTCTATTACTGTTTCGGTTGCCAGCGGGGGGGTGACGCCATCAAGCTGGTCAGCGAGCTGAAGAACTTCTCCTTCGTTGATGCCGTCTCGTACCTGGCCGAGCGCTCCGGGGTCGAGCTGGAGTTCGAAGGCGCCGCAGATCCCGAAGCCGCCCGGGAGCGCAACACCCGGCGCCGCAATATTCACAAGGCGCTGGCCGCTGCCGCCGTCTACTATCACAAGTACCTCCTGAAAGCTCGCTCTCCCGAGGCCGAGACCGCTCGTCACTATCTGAGAGGCCGCGGTCTGGAGCATTCTACTATAGAAGAATTTCGTTTGGGCTATGCTCAGGCGCGGGGCGTAGGGGGCTTCGCCGGGGCTGCTGCGCGGCTGGGAATCGACCGGAAGGTGCTCGACGCGGCCGGGTTGTTATCGGCGCGGGGCGGGGAGCGTTTTGCCGGCCGGATCACCTTCCCCATCTCCGACCGGCGCGGGAGGATCGTGGGATTCGGGGCGCGCGCACTCGGTGATGATCATCCCAAGTACCTCAACTCGCCGGAGACGGAGATCTTCAACAAGCGCGACCTGCTCTACGGGTTCCCGCAGGTCTCCGATACGATGCGTGGGGAGCGCTCGGCGCTCGTAGTGGAGGGATACACCGATGTCCTGATGCTCTACCAGTCTGGCATCAAGAACGCCGTAGCTACTCTGGGAACGGCCACTACTCCGGCGCACCTCAAGGTTCTGAGTGGCTACGCAGACAGGATCTACGTGCTCTTCGACCCCGACGCGGCGGGAGAGAGGGCCATAGAGAGAGCCGCCGCGACCGCTGCGGAGCTAAGGTTGGATCTCCGGGTCTTGCGCCTCCCGCAGGATCCTGCCGATTGGCTGCTCGAACATCCGCCGGAGGAGTTCGCCGACCTCCTGGAGGGCGCCGTCCCCGTGCTCGAGTACGGCATCCGCCGCATCGTCCAGCGTACCCGGGGCGCGAGGGCGACCGAACGGTCTCGGGCCGTCCCGGAGGTAAAGAGTTTGATAGGAGAGATCAAAGACCCCGTTCTATACCGCGAAGCGCTCAGGCTCGCGAGCGAGGCACTTGGTGTTGACCCAGCGCTTCTCGAAGGCGACCGGCGCAGAGCCTCCGCTACTCTCGAAGTACCCGGGGCAAGAACTAGTCCCACCGACCCGCACCAGCAGGCCGGCAGAGAGGTCCTGGCGGTGCTCCTCGCTCATCCTCACCTAACCGCGGGACTGCTCAACGAAGGATTCCGGGTACCCTACGTCCCCGAACCAGTCTTGTTGCACCCCGAAGACTTCTGGGGCGAGCGCCAAGCCGATATCTTCTCGCTGCTGCGCGAGCACGCCGGCGAGGAGTTCGACGACGTCGTAGCTGACGAGCGCGCCCGCCCATTCATGGACCAGCTCGGAGCTCTCGCTGCCAGGGCAGACGAGATGCGGCGCAGGGAACTCTACGCCTCCGACAGGGCCGTGCGCGAGGCTTTCCTGCGCCTCGTTGTTCTGAGCCGCCAGCGCGACAAACGAGAAACCGACGACCTCGATGAGAAATTGAGGCTCCATACCGAGATACAAGCCCTCAAAGACTCGCTTCGCGCCGTCTCCGTCGAGCCTTGAAGCTCCCAGCCTCGGGCCGTATAATCTCCCCGCAGCATTCCCCTGTAGCTCAATTGGCAGAGCATTCGGCTGTTAACCGAAGGGTTGCTGGTTCGAGTCCAGCCAGGGGAGCCCCGAACGTCGCCCGCCGGGTGTCGCTAAGAGGGCCCATAGCTCAG
>JARDZQ010000137.1 GCA_029240775.1 Rubrobacteraceae bacterium
ACAGAGTACCTGGAGACCTCGGGCCTGCTGGACTACCTGGAGAAGCTGAGGTTCGACGTGGTGGGCTACGGGTGCACGACGTGCATCGGGAACTCCGGACCGCTCCCCGAGGCCATAAGCGAGGCGGTCAACGAGAACGACCTCGTTGTCGCCTCGGTCCTCTCGGGCAACCGCAACTTCGAGGGACGCATAAACCCCGACGTGCGGGCCAACTACCTCGCCTCGCCACCGCTCGTCGTCGCCTACGCCCTGGCCGGGACGGTTGACGTGGACCTCGCCAACGATCCGCTAGGATACGGGGAGGACGGCGAGCCCGTCTACCTCAAGGACATCTGGCCCTCGCAGGCCGAGGTGGCCGAGGAGATCGAGGGCGCTTTAGACCCGGAGATCTACACACGCCAGTACGCGGACGTCTACACCGGCAACGAACAGTGGAACGAGGTGGACGTACCCTCGGGCGCCCTCTACGAGTGGGATCCCGACTCCACCTACATCCAGGAGCCCCTCTTCTTCAAGGGCCTGAGCCCCGAGGCCGAAGACCTCGAGGACATACAGGGCGCCCGCGTCCTCGTCAAGGTTGGCGACTCTGTTACCACGGACCACATCTCGCCGGCCGGTGCGATCCCCTCGATGATGCCCGCAGGGCAGTACCTTATAAGCAAGGGCGTGGACCCGCGCGACTTCAACTCCTACGGCTCCAGGCGCGGCAACCACGAGGTGATGGTGCGCGGCACCTTCGGCAACATACGTCTCAGGAACCAGCTCGTGGAGAAGGAAGGCGGCTACACCGTCCACCTCCCGGACGGGGAGGAGACGACGATCTATGAGGCGAGCCTCGAATATGGGGAGGAAGGAGTGCCGCTTCTGGTGCTAGCGGGCAAGGAGTACGGGTCCGGCTCCTCGCGCGACTGGGCCGCTAAGGGCTCGTTCCTGCTCGGCATCAAGGCCGTCATCGCCGAGAGCTTCGAGCGCATTCACCGCTCGAACCTGATCGGTATGGGCGTCCTCCCCCTCCAGTATGCGGAAGGCGAGAGCGCCGACACCCTGGGTCTGACCGGCAGAGAGTCCTTCGACATCTCGGGTCTCGCAGAGATCTCGCCCGGCGCCGAGCTGACCGTCAGGGCTACGGGCGACGACGGCGAGACCAAAGAGTTCAAGGTCAAGGCCCGCGTGGACTCGCCGGTCGAGGTCGAGTACCTGCTCAACGGCGGCATCCTGCAGACCGTCCTCAGGCAGCTCCTCAGGAGGGATAGCTAGGGAGGCGGCCGTGCCCGGTAAGGTCCTCGTGACGCGTGAGATCCCCGAGGCCGGTCTCGGCCTCCTCGAAGGCTTCGACGTGACCGTCCTGCAGGAGCGGCCGCCGACCCGCGACGAGCTCCTCGAGGCCGTCCGCGGCGCGAGCGGCATCCTCGCCACGGCCACCGAGAAGATGGACGGCGAGGTCATGGACGCCGCCGGAGACGGGCTTCGGGTTATCGCCAACATGGCGGTCGGCTACGACAACATAGACGTGGAGGCGGCCAGAGAGCGGGGTGTAGTCGTCACTAACACCCCCGGCGTCCTGGACGAGACGACCGCCGACGTAGCCTTCATGCTCGTGCTCGCGGCTGCGAGGAGGCTCGGCGAGGGCGAGCGGCTGCTGAGGGCCGGGAGGTGGGAGTGGTGGGGGCCGAAGCAGCTGCGGGGTCTCGACGTGTGGGGGAAGACCCTGGGCATCGTCGGCCTCGGGCGCATAGGCCGGGCCGTCGCTCGCCGGGGGAAGGGCTTCGGGATGCAGATCCTCTACCACAACCGATCCCGCAACGAGGACGCCGAGAGAGAGCTCGAGGCCCGATACCTTGACCTCGACGACCTCCTGCAGGAGAGCGACTTCGTCTCGATCCACACCCCCCTGACCGACGAGACCAGGCATCTCATCAGCGAGAGGGAGCTCGGTCTCATGCGAGAGACCGCCGTCCTCGTGAACACCTCGCGCGGACCCGTGGTGGACGAGGGCGCTCTGGCCGGGGCCCTCGGAGAGGGACGCATCTTCGCCGCCGGGCTCGACGTGTACGAGGAAGAGCCGAAGGTGCACCCGAAGCTGCTGGAGCTCGAGAACGTAGTCCTCGCCCCACACATCGGCAGCGCCACCATCGAGACCCGCGACAAGATGGCGACGCTCGCGGCGGAGAACCTGGCAGCAGTGCTCCGGGGCGAGCAACCCAGGACCCCGGTCGGGCCTTAGGGGCGTGAGGGTGCTTTCAGAGAGAGGAGCAAACCGCCTCTATTGAGGCTGCGACTGATTATCTAGTCGTCCCGGTGACTGGACCGAGGGAAAGGGATACGTTATGGAAGCCAAGGCGACCGGATCGAGACCCATGTCGGCGCCCGTCTTCGACTATTTGCGTCGCTACAGGTTCAAGAAGGTCGTGTTGTGCAACGATACCGAAATCGGACTGCGGGCGGTAATCGCTATACACTCCACTGCTCTCGGTCCGGCGACCGGAGGCCTGCGCATGTGGACCTACCCCTCCGAAGAAGCGGCGATCATGGACGCCCTGAGGCTCGCCAGGGGCATGACCTACAAATACGCTGCGGCCGGCGTAAACCTCGGCGGCGGTAAGGCGGTGATCATCGGCGATCCCAGGAAGGACAAGAGCGAGGCGCTACTGCGGGCGATGGGGCGCATGATCGACCAGCTCGGCGGCGAGTACATAACCGGCGAAGACGTCGGCACGACGCTCGAGGACATGGAGACCGTCTACAGCGAGACCGACCACGTAGTCACCCTACCGGAGCACGCGGGCGGAGCGGGCGACATCTCACCGGCTACCGCGCTGGGCTCCATCCAGGCCATGCGGGCCTGCGCCGAGAGGGCGTGGGGGACGCCGGAACTCGGAGGCAAGAGGGTGGCGCTCCAAGGGCTCGGGGTCGTCGGCAGCAAAGCGCTCGGAATGCTAGTGGAGGCCGGCGCCGAGGTGATCGTCGCCGACATCGACGAGGAGAAGGTGGAAAAAGCGCTACAGGAGTTCCAGGTGAAGGCGGTGGATCCTGAGGACATCTACGCCCAGGAGGTTGACATCTTCGCACCGTACGCACTAGGCGCCGTCATCAACGACGACACCATCCCCCGGCTCAAAGCCAAGATCGTCGCCGGTGCTGCCAACAACATACTGGCCGAGGAGCGTCACGGGGACGAGCTCGAGCGGCGCGGCATTGTTTACGCGGTCGACTTCGTCGCTAACTCCGGGGGCACGGTCTTCGACACCGACCGCTACCGTAAAGGTGGGTTCCAGCCAGAGCGTGCCATGGCCAATGTGCGCCGCATCTTCGAGCGCATCGAGGAGATCTTCGCCATCGCCGACCGTGATCGGATTCCGTACTATGGCGCCGCGGAGCGCTTGGCTGAGGAGCGCATCGAGGCCATGAACAAGGTGCGCCTTCTGGGGCGGCCCGATACCGCGCACTACTAGGTGGCCTCGCGCATGGTCTTTGGCATTCACCATCCGACGAGCCAGCTGGGCCCTCGACCCCCAACCGCTAGCCGGCGATCTTGTGCCTGGAGCGTTGACGCGTCGCCTGCGGCACCTGAGTCTCTCCCGGGTGCGGCCACCGGCTCTGCTCACCTTCTCTTCATCTACTGTTTCTGCACGCCAAGCTGCTCTATCAAGTGCGGTACTCGCACCCCATAACGTCTTGTGTTATACGCAAGTGGTATATGATCGAGGATAAGTTCGCCGGCGTTGTTCTCTTCGTTTGCGAACGAGAATACGGGCCGCTCCGGCAGGGAGAGTAGGAGAAAACAGGGTGAGAGGTATGACCTTTCTGGGGACTGGCGACTCTCTGAACCCGGAGCGGGCTCAGACCAGTGTAGCCGTGCCGCTCGCAAGTGACGAGACGATGCTGATCGATGCCTCCAGCGGCACTGTACTGCTCGGTCGCCTTGAGGCCGCTGGCATACCACTCGAATCCGTGCGGCACGTGTTCGTCAGCCACCGCCACTTCGACCACGTCGGCGGGCTAGCACCCCTGCTCATCGGCCTGGCGGCCTTTCCCGAGGCCTCTCTTACCGTCCATGCTGCATCAGAGACACTTCGAGCGTTGCGAGGATACCTTGGCCTGACGATCCCCGGCGCCGAGGACTGGTTGGGGAAGCGACTTGGCTGGCACGAGCTCGTCCCCGGCAAGCCTACCGAGGTGGGGGAGACGGAGGTTACCCCTTTCTTGATGAATCATGGCCTTGAGTGCGTGGGCTTCCGCGTCGCTCGAGCAGATTCCGTTGCGGTCTTCGCCGTCGATACCCGCCCTTGCCTGGAGGTCATCGAGAACGCGAGCGGGGCCGAATTGCTCATCCACGATACGTATGGACCACAGAGCGCGGCCCAACAGGCGCATGCCATGGGACATTCGACCGCGACCGATGCCGGTGAAGTGGCCCGCGCGGCCGGAGTGCTGCGCCTCGTTCTCACCCATCTACGCGCGAGCCGGTTCGTCGACCCGGAGGCGTTGGTGGCCGAGGCCGAGGCTGCCTTTGGAGGACCGGTGGATGCGGCGGAGGACCTCGATATAGTCCACTTCTGAGTCTCGAAGTTCTCGGGAGGACGCAAAGCGGATGGCAGAGGTGCACACCCTCACGTTCCTGTTCACTGACGTGGAGGGCTCCACCCTACTCTGGGAGAAGAACGCCAAGGCGATGTCCGAAGCCCTTGTCCGTCACGACGAGATCCTACGTACGGTCATAGAGACTCATAACGGTCGCGTCTTCAAAACGGTCGGAGACGCCTTCCACGCGATCTTCTCAACCGCTCCAGACGCTCTTGAGGCCGCACTCGAGGCTCAGAGGTCTCTACTCCGTGAAGAGTGGGAGGAGACGGGTCCTCTGCGTGTCAGGATGGCGCTGCACACGGGGGCAGCCGAGGAGCGGGCCGGGGACTACTTCGGTCCTTCCCTCAACAGGGTAGCTCGGCTCCTGTCTGCCGGGCACGGGGGCCAGATCTTGATGTCCCTTACCACGGAAGAGCTCGTGCGTGACGAGCTGCCCGAAGGGGCTGGGTTGCGGGATCTGGGAGAGAGGCGCCTCAAGGATCTCTTCAGGCCCGAGCACGTCTTCCAGGTCACGGCCTCCGGCCTGCCTACCGAGTTCGCGCCCTTGCTGACGCTCGACGCAAGGCCGAACAACCTGCCCGCCCAGCCTACTCCACTGGTAGGACGTCAGCGCGAGGTGGCGCAGGTGTGCGAGCGCCTGCGCCACTCGGACGTGCGTCTGCTCACCCTCACCGGTCCAGGGGGAACAGGTAAGACCCGTCTGGGTCTGCAGGCCGCTGCCGAGCTTATGGACGAGTTTGAGAATGGCACGTTCTTCGTGCCGCTTGCCTCCATAACCGACCCGACCCTCGTGGCCCCCACGATAGCGCGGGTACTTGGCTTGACCGAGACCGGCGACCAGACGCCGGAAGAGCCGCTCGAAGATTACCTGCGCGACAGGCAGACTCTTCTCCTGCTGGACAACTTCGAGCAGATCTTAGGGGCGGCGCCGCTGGTAACGGACCTGCTTTCGAGCGCCCCTGAGCTGAAGGTATTGACCACCAGCCGCATACCACTGAGTCTCTACGGAGAATACGAGTTCCCGGTGCCTCCTCTGGAGGTGCCGGATCCCAAACGCCCGCAATCTCTCGAGCAAGTGACGCACTACGAAGCGGTGAGGCTCTTCATAGAGCGTGCCCGGGC